>JAFKFE010000621.1 GCA_017308345.1 Alphaproteobacteria bacterium
CTAGACGAAAACATATGCATCTGCAATTATCTTTAAGCATAAAGCATTTTCGGGGCGAGGCGTGAGCGAGTTCGACGCCATCTTTGTCGGGGCGGGCCACAACAGTCTGGCATGCGCCGCGCATTTGGCGCTCAAAGGCTGGAAAACAGCGGTTTTCGAGCGCAGTGAGGCAATCGGCGGCGCGGTGCGAACCGCCGAATACACGCTTCCCGGCTTCCGGCACGATTTTGGCGCGATGAATCTGAGCCTCTTCGCCGGCTCGGCCTTCCACCGGAAATATGCAAATGAATTGAAAAGCCACGGGCTGGAATTCGTGCCGGTGGCCGACTGTTTCGCCAGCGCTTTCCCGGATGGAAAGTGGTTCGGCGTCAGCAACGATCTGGAAAAGACCGCATCCCGGCTGGCCGCCTTCTCGGCTGCGGACGCGGCCACGTGGCGCCGCCTGGTCGGCGCCTTCCCAGGCGAGGCCGAACATCTGTTCCGACTGCTGGGCTCTCCGATGAGCGCGCGGGCGCTGGCCGGCACGGGCTGGAACCTGTGGCGCAAGAAGGGCCTGGCCGGCGCGCTCGATACGGCCCGATTGCTGCTGTCCTCGCCGCGCGCGTGGCTGGAGGAAAACTTCGAGACGCCGCATGTGCGCACGACGCTCGCGGCCTGGGGCATGCATCTCGACTTCGCGCCCGACATCGCCGGCGGCGCCGTATTCCCTTACCTGGAATCGATGGCCAACCAGAGTTTCGGCATGGTGCTGGGCAAAGGCGGCGCCGACACCATCATCCGCGCGCTGGCCGGCATGGTGACGGCCGCTGGCGGCCAAATCACGACCGGCGCCGATGTCGCCGAGATCATGGTTTCCGGCGGCAAGGCAACCGGGGTTAGGCTGGCATCCGGCGAAACCCATGTCGCGACCAAAGCCGTCATTGCCGGCGTCGCGCCGAAGGCGCTGCCGGGTAAGCTGCTGCCCAATGGCTCCGGCGACGCCGGCTTCGACGCGGCGATGAAGTCATTCCGCCACGCGCCGGGCACGATGATGATCCATCTGGCGATGGACGATCTGCCCGACTGGAGCGCCGACGCCGAGCTTCGGCAATTCGCCTATGTGCATCTGGCGCCGTCGCTCGACGTCATGTCGCGCACCTACCAGCAGGCGATCGCCGGGCTGCTGCCCGACCAGCCGGTGCTCGTGGTCGGCCAGCCGACGGCCGTCGATCCCTCGCGGGCGCCGCAAGGCAAGCATGTGCTGTGGGTGCAGGTGCGCATGCTGCCGGCGGAGATCCTCGGCGACGCCGCCGGCAAGATCGCGCCGGCGCACTGGGATGCGGTCAAGGACGCCTATGCCGAGCGCGTGCTCGACATCATCGACAGCTATGCACCGGGATTGCGCAAAAAGATCCTTGGCCGCGCGGTGTTCTCGCCGCTCGACCTGGAACGCGAGAACCCGAACCTCGTCGGCGGCGACCAGATCTGCGGCAGCCATCATCTGGCGCAGAATTTCCTCTTCCGGCCGGCACGGTCCTTCGCGCGCTGGAACACGCCGGTCTCGAACCTCTACCTCACCGGCGCCGCGACATGGCCGGGCGCCGGTACGGGCGCGGGGTCCGGCTTCATGCTCGCCCAACAACTGGGAGGAAGTTGAGCCGAAGAATTCCGGGATGGACAAGGCGCGGTTGCCCACCACCGAATGAAAACGCCGCGCGGACAAATGACAACCAACAAGGGGAACGACCATGACCATCAACAGACGTGACTTGCTTGGGTACGGCGCCGCGGCGATCGGTGCCGCGACGCTCGGCCTGCCGAAAGTTGCAAAGGCGGCGGACGAACTCACCATCGCCTACAACGTCAACCTGCCCTCCTGGGACCCTACGACCG
>JAFKFE010000622.1 GCA_017308345.1 Alphaproteobacteria bacterium
CATGAGGCGTCGGCGGCATGTGACGGATCAACCGCCTCCGACCATGTCAGCCATCCGCACCATCATGCGATGACCGAAGCCGCCGGCCTCCTTGGCGAAAACGGCAAGGCAGGCCCATACCCGAAGCGCATCACGATATCCGGCCTGCGGGTCTCGCCGACGATCGCCGCCAGGCCGGCGCGAAGGCGGGCGACCTCGACAGGCTGATTGATGAAGGCGATCTTGAGTCCCAGGCTCGTCGCGGCCAAAGCGAAGCGCTGGCACGCCTGGCCAACCCTTATCCAGTGATCGTGGTCCGGCCGATCGCCAAAAAAGATCGCCACCCCGGCCGATGAGTCGATCTGGCGGGCGTATCTCCGGTTCTCCTCGGCGACGCTGAACAGCCGGTCCAGAGCGATCCGGCCCAGGCTGGTCGGCAGCACCGGGCTGCCGCTCGCGGCGGAGAAGAGCCCGTCGCCGCTTATCATCGCGCTGCGCGGGTTGAAGCGTATCCACTGCTTCAGTTCCCGCATGAATGCGGGGTCGTTCATCTGGTCTTCATTGCCGGCAAGGACAAGATCCCGCACCTGCTTCATCCGCGTCCGATCCGTGATGAGCGCCAGGCTCACACCCGGCATCGCGGCTGTCCGCTCAAGCTCGACGAGATCCGCCGCGGCGACGGCGCGGCCATCATATTCGGCGCGCGTCGATTGGCGTCTAGGGATGACATCTGCCAGAGGGTCCGGTTTCGGCGCGCCCATGAGGTAATCGTAACGGATTCCGTCGCCATCCGCCGTGAGCGAGGTTTCCCCGGGACGGCCAGTCGCCGCCGCGGTGAGCGTGAGATTGGCCGCGGCGCATCCCAGGCTGACATAGAGATGGTGATCGTCAGGGTCGACGACCGGAGTCCGCCGCGAAAAGTCGGGTCGGATCTCGATCGCCTGCCCTTCAAGCTTGAACCGCCAGGGCTGGGTGTTGTGGCTGTTGGCCGCCAGGGTCGCGTAGCGGACCACGGCTTCGAGGTCGGGCGTCAGGCGGTTGCGCAGTCCGGCGGCGAAGGCTTCGTATTGGGCCATCGACCCGACAGCCGACCGCCACGCGGCGACGCCGGCTCCCACCCCGGCTAGCGCGGCGCCTGCGCCGACGAGCATCGTTCGCCTGTTCATCGCGCCCTCTCGACCAATTGCAACGGCAGGATAGGTCCGATCGGAAAATCGCCCCTTGATCTCCGTCAAGGTCATGCCGCCATCCCGGTCCAGAATCTGCGCCGAAGCGAGCCAATCGGCAGCCACGGGCTTACGGTGTTCGGAGCGCCTAGGCCGAGCGGCCGTCGAAGTCGAAGACCTGAACGGCGCCAGAGTCGATACCGTCGAGGCAATTGATGTTGATATAGGCGCTGCGTTCGCCGCCTTCGCCGGCGTCCTCGGCGAAGGGATGAATGCCGCAAGTCCGGCAGAAGCGATGCGCGATGGCGCTCCGGCCGAATGTGTATCTGCCAAGATCGTCGCCCCAGGCGACCAGGTTCAGCCTGTCATGAGGAATGGCCCATAGCAGCGCGCCCTTGCGCGCGCAGATCGAGCAGTTGCAGCGTAACGCGCCGCCGAGCTCGCCCTCGACCTCGAACGCCACCTTGCCGCAGTGGCAGCTGCCTTTGTACAGCATCAGCATCTTCCCATCGCTGGCAGGGTGCAACGGCACGCCTGCCGGGTTATCTCTTCGCCGGCCCGATACCAGCCGCGCCTAGAAGACGTTGCAACTTAGCAAGGCCCGACATCGAAAATGCAATCCATACGCGACCGTCTCGAAATCATCCTGTCACGTCTTGCCAATCGCGCAGCCGACGAGAAGGTCTACACCAAGCTCTACGCGGAGGCCGCACGGGCCGCCGCCG
>JAFKFE010000623.1 GCA_017308345.1 Alphaproteobacteria bacterium
AGGACGCGACGAGGATGGCCAGCCGGGCCAAGGCGACGATCCTGGACATCGCCCGCGAGGCCGGCGTGTCCAAATCGACGGTATCGCTCGTGCTGCAGGGCAGCGGGCTGATCCGGCCTGAAACGGCGGTCAAGGTGCGCAAGGCGATCGAGGACGTCGGCTATTTCTACAACCGCGGCGCCGCCAATCTGCGCAAGGCCCACTCCAACGTCATCGGCATGGTGATCAACGATCTCACCAACCCCTTCTTCGCAGAGCTTGCCGTCGGCATGGAGCGCGTCTTCCAGGCGGCGGGCGTCGTCCCCTTCATCGCCAACACTGCGGAGAACCCGGTGCGTCAGGAAGAGGTGTTGAAATCGCTGATGGAACAGGGCGTCGCCGGTCTGATCGTCTCGCCGGCGCGCGGCACAACGCCGGGCGCCTTCCGCCGCATCGAGGCGGCGGGCGTGCCGATCGTCTTTACCATGCGCCGGCTGCCTGAAAGCCGCATCCCGGTGATCGCGCCGGACAATCATCGCGGCGCCGTGCTTGCCACCGAGCATCTGATCCGCAGGGGCCATCGCCGCCTGGCGTTCTTCGGCGGCTCGTCCGACCTTGTCGTCTACCAGGAGCGGTTGGGCGGCTTCCTCGAAGCCTGCGAGGCGCTCGGCATCCCGTCGGCGGACCGGCTGATCGTCGAGGGCGAGACCAGCCGCAAGGGCGGCATGGCCTGCCTGGAGACGGCGCTTGCCGCGGCGCAGCCGCCGACGGCGGCGCTCTGCTTCAATGATGCGGTCGCCTTCGGCGTCATATTGGCACTGCGCAAACGCGGCCTCGCCGAGGCCGAGCACTACAGCCCGGCGCTGACCAGCGTAGCCGTCGACACCGCAGGCCTCGGCGAACGCGCGGCCCACGTCATGCTGAAGATGATCCAGTCGCGCACCACGCGCGCCGAGGACCATATCGGCGCCGTCAGCCTTGTCGTGCGGGAAAGCAGCGGCCCGGATCGCAGCAAGCAAATGGGAGACGCGGCATGAGCGTGCGATGGGGACTGATCGGCGCGAGCACGATCGCAAAGCAGTTCATGATCAACGCCATCCGCGCCCAGGCCGATGGCGAGGTCGCCGCCGTGATGAGCTCGAATCCCGAGCGTGCGAAGGCTTATGCCCGTGAGAACGGCATCCCGCTTGCCGTATCGGCTATCGATGCGCTGCTCGGCGCCGACATCGACGCCGTCTACATCTCGACCACCAACGAGTTGCATCTCGAGCAGGGCCTCGCCGCCATCAAGGCCGGCAAGCATGTGCTGTGCGAAAAGCCGCTGGCGCTCACCAGCGCCGATGCGAAGAAGATGGTCGCCGCCGCCAAGGCCGCCGGCATCGTCTTCGGCACCAACCATCATCTGCGCAATGCCGGCGCGCATCGCGCCATGCGCGAGGCGATCGCCGCCGGCCGTATCGGCAAGCCGATCGCGGCGCGTGTCTTCCACTCCGTCTTCCTGCCGGAGAACCTGCAGGGCTGGCGCATCACAAGGCCGGAGGCCGGCGGCGGCGTGGTGCTCGACATCACCGTGCACGACGCCGACACGCTGCGCTTCGTACTCGGCGACGATCCGGTCGAGGTCTCGGCTTTCACACAAGCCGCCGGTATGGCAGGCAGCGGGCTGGAGGACGGCGCCATGTGCATCTGGCGCTTCAAATCCGGCGTGATCGCCCAGTCCCATGAAGGCTTCACCACGAAGTTCGCCGGCACCGGTTTCGAGGTGCACGGATCGGAAGGCTCGCTGATCGCCGCCAATGTGATGACGCAAAAGCCGGTCGGCTCGGTGCTGCTGCGCACCGCGAAGGGCGAGGAAGAGCTGAATTTCGATCGCGAGGACCTTTACACCCGCTCGGTGCGCCGGTTCCATGCCGCGATCCGTGGCGAGGGCCAGCCTTCCGCCACCGGCGAGGACGGCGTCTGGTCACTGGCCTCCGCCGAAGCCGCATTGCAGTCGGCCAAATCAGGCAAGGCCGTCAAGATTGACCCGAAACTCGGGAGCGCGAATTGAGCAAGGTCCTTTCCGCGGCCAAGGCGGCAAGCCTGATCAAGGACGGCATGGTCGTCTCGGTGTCGTCGTCGAGCGGCCTCGGCTGCCCGGACGCGGTGCTTGCCGCGATCGGCGAGCGCTTCGACACGGAAGGCCATCCGAGGAATATCACCACGCTGCATCCGATCGCCGCCGGCGACATGTACGGCATCAAGGGCATCGACCATCTCGCCAAGCCGGGCTTGCTCAAGCGCACGCTTTGCGGCTCCTATCCGTCCGGCCCCTCCTCCGCCGAGCCGCCACAGATCTGGCAGATGATCGGCGACAATTCCGTCGCCGCCTACAACGTGCCGTCCGGCATCCTGTTCGACATGCATCGCGAGGCGGCCGCCAAGCGTCCAGGCGTGCTGACCAAGGTCGGCCTCGACACTTTCGCCGATCCGCGCCACCAGGGCTGCGCCATGAATGCGGCGGCCAGCGAGCCGATCGTCTCGGTGCAGCAGTTCGACGGCGAGGAGTGGCTCTATTTCCGCGCCATCGTTCCCGCCATCTCGATCATCCGCGCCACCTCCGCCGACGAGCGCGGCAATCTCACCTATGAGCATGAGGGCGCCTATCTCGGTGGCC
>JAFKFE010000624.1 GCA_017308345.1 Alphaproteobacteria bacterium
CGGCCTTTCTTCCTATGAGGCGATCGCCTTCGGGGGGTCGACCTGCGTCATCAGGTCGTCGTCCCAGCTTCCGTCGACCATGAAATGCGCGGTCGCGCCGAGTTCCACGGCCTCGATCAGATTGTGGTTCACATAGGCGTAGATGCCCGGCTGCCGGAACGTGTAGAGCGCGGCGCCGGCCGATCCTCCCCGGATGAACCAGGTCTCGAGATCCTTGGCCGGGGCATTGCCGAACTTGCCCTGTTCCCAGACGAAGTCGCCGTGGCCGCCGATCAGATGCGGGCGGGTGTCGCGATTGGCCTGGGAATGGACGATCAGCACCGTCTCCCCGACCTTGGCCTTCATGGCGTTTTCGCCGGTCAGCGATCCGGCCTTGCCGTTGAAAACGACATGCGTCGGGATCAGGCCGCGCATCACCTTCACGGTGTCGTCGTAGTTGTCGCCGGCCGACTCGTACTTCCTGAATTTTCCCTGCTCGTCACGCGGGATGTAGAAGTCGTTCTCGCCGATATAATAGATGCGGTCATAGCGGACAGGCTTGCCCTTTTCGTCCTTCAGGCCGTCGCGCGGCAGGACCATCACCGCCCCGCTCATTCCCGACACGACATGCCAGGGGATCATCGCCCCGCCGGGCGCGCAATGGTAGACGAATGTGCCGGGCCGGGTCGCCTTGAAGCGCAGCGTCACTTGCTCCCCGGGATTGATCAGCGTCAGCGCGCCGCCGCCGAGCCCGCCGGTCGCGGCGTGGAAGTCGATGTTGTGGGCGAGCGTGTTGGTATCGGGATTGATCAGCGTAAGCTCGAGATAGTCGCCCTCATGCACGACCATGAGCGGGCCCGGAATGGAGCCGTTATAGGTCATGGCGTTGAGCTGCGTGCCATCGGCGTCGATGACCGTCGGCTTCTCCTCGATCTTCATGGTGAACTCGACAACCTTGGGGCCGCCCTTGGCCACCTGGTCGTGAGCGTGCACGAAAGGCGGCGCGACGAGGGTCACCTTTTCGCGCGGCAGTCCGGAAACATCCTTCGCGGCGGCCATCACCGGCGCCGGACCGATGGCGGCAACGGCGGCGGCGGTAAGAACAGAACCAAGCAAAGCTTCGCGTCTCGTAAGCATCATACTCTCCCTTGTTTTCAACCACTCGATGTCGTCAGGATAACGACTTTGAACATCTCGTCTTTGCGCTTGCGCAACCTTTGGAAGGTGCGGTTGCTCTGTGTTGAGGAACTTGCTTCGACAGGAAGGCTGCCCGGGGAGCGTTCGACGCAGCACGCGGATAACAAAATGGCCGGGTCGGACCTCTCCCAAGGTCCGCCCGGCCAGTGCTTCCGGCCCGCCATTGCCGGAGGCAGTCTCATCGGCGGCTGATCAGTTCGAAGCGGCTTTGGTCGCCTCGGCGAACAACTCGGCGAAGACGGGTTTTGCCTTGCCGATCTGCTTGACGGCTTCCGCCGCCTCAAGGTTGACCGGCTTGCCGACGACGATCAGCGCCACCATGCCCATGCCGTAGTGGGGAGCGCATTTCACGCCATAGACACCTTCCTTGGTGAGGGTGACGGTGATCTCCTCGCTCGCCTTGCCCTTGAAGGGCTCCGCGCCGTCCGGGAGCATTCCGTTGATGATCTCGGCATTGTGGGTCTTGTCGGTCGGCACGAACTTGATCGTGTCGCCGGGCGCCGCCCGGACGAAGTCGGGCTGGAAGACCATGACGCCCTTGTCGCCCTTGTTCAGCATCTGGACGACATGTTCTTCGGCATTCGCGGCGCCGGCAACCGAGAGCAACGCGATCGCCGCGGCAACGAGGGACAGTTTCATTGGAAGATTCCTTTCTTGTTTCACCACGGCATCAACCGTTGCGCCCTTGTAG
>JAFKFE010001203.1:0-15244 GCA_017308345.1 Alphaproteobacteria bacterium
GAGGTAACGAAGGCCACCATGCGCCATGCGCGAAGACGCTCCGCTTGCGCCCTGGCAGAAGTCACCCCGCTCCAGAAGGGTCACGGATACGCCGTTCAGCGCCAGATCCCGCAGCACCGCAACGCCGTTCACGCCGCCGCCAATCACAAGCACGTCGACTGGCATCCCCGACGCGAGGCGCCGGAGGCTTTCCTCCCGAACATTCATCTGTAGTCCACTCCCATCCGAGACCGCGATTTCCACGGCCGCCGGTAGGGAAGCTATTCACAAACGATTTATTTTTGTCAACTGCATTTTATTTTTATAAAGGATCAGGACGCCACTTAGAAAGGCCACGCATAGCCGACGGGGTGAGCCGCGGCATGATGGAACGATGCTAGACTTGATGCATGCCAAACGTTGGCGGGAGGGGGCCGGCGGCAAAATACCGATGCCCTCGTATGGATCGGTCATAACCGCGGCGCGGCTGCGGGAAAGACTCGCATCTTTCGGACCACCTAACGGGAAGGCGCGGCCTATGTGCAGCTTATTCAGAATACAAGCGACTCTGGCGACAACTCGAAAGGGAAACGGTATTTGATCTGCTCTACCTGGGAGGCGTTGCTTCGATCGGCTCTCCCGACGATTCCAGCATGGCGAAACGATTTCGGCGACCGAGTAGGTCGGTCTCGAAATCGACTAGGCCGCCACCTGCATACGCAAAGAGGTCAACATGCCGACATCATTGTCGCCGCTATTTTCGACCGAGCGTTCGCAGAGAAGTTTAGGGCTCGGTCGTCCCGACGGAATGCGGCAAGGACCTGAGATGCCGCAGTAAGCAGGAATCAAATTCCTAATCTGTAGGTCACAGGTTCGATTCCTGTCGGGCAAACCAAGTTACTGTCGAAGCTCTTCGCCGCGCACTTGAAGCAGCTGGCGTCGAATTCATTCCAGAAAATGGTGAAGGACCAGGAGTTCGACTTGTCCATCGGTTGGATGACAGATGACCCCTTAGTGCTTATTCGGCAATGCCAAGATACCCAGCGCGCCGCTCAATCCGCCCAATAGTTGTAACCGCGGTGGCCGACCGCGTTACCTATTGAAGCTCTACCTATTTGCCATTCATGGAAAACATGACCCGGGGTATGACGGTAGCAAAAATTGTGCCTTTTTGAGCCTGAGGATGCACCATGGCCGTCGAAGAAGAAAAGCCGCCTATCTGGGAAGCATTTTGCAGTGCGCTTGGCACTGACTACCGCAAAGCCAAAGAGATCGTCGGAGCAAGCGGCATCACTCATCAAGCCATCGGGGTGGACGACAAAGGAAAACGCGTCGTCCTGGTGTCTGGTGACTCCAATCCGCGCATTGCCTCCCTCATGAGAGTGGACGTTCAGGCCACCATGCCAGACGTTAGGGTGCTGATAGCACGTCAGCTGGCGCTCGATCTGGCTCATACCGCCCGCAAAATGTTCTTCACCGAGGAGGGAACGCTCGATCTAACAGGCTGTTGAAGAAGTCCACTTTCGGGCGATGAAGTCAGCTTCATCGCCGTTGAGGAAGCAGATTTGGCCCATGATGGAGCTATCTTGTCGGATTTCGGCCCAGCCATCACCTTGGGCTTCGTCCATTTCGTCGTTGCCTTGCCAGTAGAAGGCGACGTGATTGCCGTCGCCTGCGCCATCGACCGCACCTCGAAGTTCGCCTTCGTCGAATTGCACGAGAGGGCCACCACGGCTGTCTCGAGAGACTTCCTGCTGCGGCTGATCGCGGCCGTCCCTACAAGATCCACACCGTGCTCACCGACAACGGTATCCAATTCACCACGCCGGGCGCCGGAGGCTCGGCGGCGCCGCTGATTAAGGAGGCCATCGCGAACGGCGAACTGTTCCGAGCGCATGCCTTTGAATACGTCTGCGCCAGGAACGACATCGAGCACCGCACGACCAAGGCCAAGCATCCATGGACCAACGGCCAAGTCGAGCGGATGAACCGCACCATCAAGGACGCTACCATCAAGCGCTTCTACTACGAAAGCCACGACCAACTCCGCCAGCACCTCGCTGACTTCGTCTCGGCTTACAATTTTGGGCGCAGGCTCAAGATCCTCGAGGGCCCCTCTCCCTACGTCATTTGTAAGGCCTGGGCTGCACAGCCAGAACGCTTCAAACTCGATCCGCTCCACCAGATGCCGGGACTAAACATCTAGTGAGCTTGAAGTTTTCGAGTTGGGAATGGCAGACCACATGGTTATCGAAACCAGGTATCGGAGAGACGGTAGCCTTCCGGAAATGGGTCGTCGGGGTCCACGCCGTATTGGCTGATGCCGGTGAGCCAAGCGCAGCCCGCGATTTCGGTGACCACGGCCGGCATCCCTCCGGCCTCCGCGGTTCCGACGATTCGGCAATCGAAGACGGTGTCGAGGATCGAGAGATGGCGGAACGGCTCGCCGACCGCGAGTGCGCCGCGGGCATGCAGCAGGGCCATGCGCGCGGAGGTTCCCGTGCCGCACGGACAGCGGTCGAGCCGGCCCGGCGAGACGACCACCGCGTTCTTCGAGGTCTTTACGCCGTCGATAATCTGCACTGGGCCGGCGAACTCGACCTGGTTGATGGTGTGAATATCCGGGTTCTCCGGATGGATGGACGGAAGCTGTTCCGCCGCCGCGGCCTTAATCCGCTCGCCCAGCCCAACGAGATCACGCGCTTCCGACCGCGCGAGCGTCACGCCAACGCTGTCCGCGTCGACGATGCAGTAGATCATGCCGCCATAGGCAACATCCGTGCAGATAGGGCCAAGGCCCGGAACCTCCACCATCCGGTCGCGGTGCATGACGAAGGAAGGTACATTGCGGAAAGTGACGCGCCGGCACTTCCCTCCGCTGCAATCGGCCGTCACCTCGACTAGCCCGGCTGCAGTATCGACCCTGACCAGCGTGTCCTTTCCCTGCATCGGGACGATGCCGGTCTCCAATGCCACCGTGACCGTGCATATCAGATTCGAACCCGACATCGGCACGAAGTAGTCCGATTCCATCACGATCATGCCGATGTCGGCGTCGGGGTGGGCGGGCGGCGTGATCAGATTCACGGCGGTGTTCACGCTGCCGCGCGGATCGAACAGCAACATGTTCCGCAGCCATGCGCCCTCGCGCTCGAGCGTCTGCATGCGCTCGAACATAGTGGCACCCTTCGGAGGCAGCACGCCCCTGGTAATCACCCGACCGACCTCACCTTCGGCATGCGCGCCGACGACAGTGATCATGCGGTCCAAAATCATGCTCTATCACCGCAGATTCTACCGGCTGCGGTCAGTGTGCATCCGATTTCAACCGGCATAGTTGATCCACAGGCTCTTGTGGCGGAGATAGCCTTCCATGGCGGCGCGCCCCATGTCCTTGCCGAAGCCAGACGCCTTGAAGCCGCCTTGCGGAAAGGCGAATTCTGGCGCGCGGCCGTGGTGGTTCACCCAGACGATGCCCGCCTGGATCGCATTCGCCACCTTGTGCGCCCGGGCAAGGTCGGAGGTATAGACGCTTGCCGCAAGCCCGTAGGTCGGGTGGTCGCAGGCGGCGATCCCCTCCTCGATGTCGTCGAATTTCTGGAGCGACATGACCGGTCCGAAGAATTCTTCCCGGAAGCCAACCATGTCCTCGGTCACGCCCTCCAAAATCGTCGGCGCGAAATAGGAACCCGCATTGCCGATCGAAAAGGGCTTGCCGCCGGTGCGCAGCGTAGCGCCTGCGGCAATGGTTTCCACGACCAGCCGCTCGACGCGCTCCGCCTGCCTGAGGCTGATCAGCGGCGGGAAATCGGTTTCCTCCGACCACGTCGGCCCGGCCTTGATCTTCGCGAAGCGCTTCTCGACTGCCTCGACCAGCGGATCGGCCACCGAGGAATGAACGATCACGCGCGAGCCAGCCGTGCACACCTGCCCGGCATTGCCGAGTATGCCGTTTGCGATCTGGCCTGCGACCCTGTCGAGGTCGGCGATGTCGGGCAGGACGAGCTGCGGGCTCTTGCCGCCGAGTTCCAGCGACACCGGCTTCAATCCGTGGAGGGCGGCGTCCGCCATGATGCGCGCGCCGGTGCCGCTCGATCCCGTGAAGGTGACCTTGCCGATACCCGGATGGCGCACGATAGCGCTGCCGGTCGTGTGCCCCCATCCGTTGACCACATTGAAGAGGCCTGCCGGCAACCCGGCCCGGACGGCCAGCTCCGCGACCGCGAGCACGGAAAAGGGCGTGATCTCCGAAACCTTGAGCACCACGGCATTTCCGGTTGCAAGGGCAGGCGCGAACTTCCAGGCCGCGGTCAGGAAAGGAAAGTTCCACGGCGTGATAGCGCCGACGACACCGTAAGGCTCGCCCCGGATCAGCGCCAGCACACCGTCTTCGGTCGCCGTGGTCTCGCCGACGAGCTTGTCGCAATATTCGCCGTAGAAGCGGATGGTCTCCGCAAGGTCGAACACATCGCCCCCGACCGTTTGGGCGATCGGGCGAGAGGAGCCAGCCGATTCGAGCCGTGCCAGCCGCACCGCGTCATGCTCGACCGCGTCGGCCCAGCGCTTGAGAACCTTTCCGCGCTCGCGCGGCGGCATGGCGGACCATCCGCTGGCCTTAAGCGCAGCCTTCGCGGCCTCGACGGCGCGGTCCACGGCTTCCTCGCCCCCGTCGCGGATCACGCCCATCGGCTGATGGTCTGACGGTCGCAACACGGCGATCTCGTCGCCCGGGAGGTCAAGAAAACGACCGCCGATGAAATGACCTCTTCCAACGGCAACCGAGTTGGGATCGAAGCTTGCTGTCATTCGTCCGACCTCCCTGCGATCAGGCCGCGCCTTCGGCGCCCGCATATTTGAAGGCGCCATGTGCCTCGACCGTTGGCGCCGGCGCGATCTCGGCGGAAGGCAGACTCCTGCCGCGGATGAGATCCGCGGCCTTTTCCGCGATCATGATGGTTGCGGCATTGGTGTTGCCGGTGACCACGCTCGGCATGACAGAGGCGTCGGCCACCCGCAACCGCGCTACGCCCCGGACGCGCAAGGCGGGATCCACCACGGCCGTTTCGTCCCGGCCCATGCGCGCGGTGCCGGACGAATGGTGGCTGGTGCCGGCGTTCTCGCGGATGAAGGCATCGATCTCGTCATCGGTCTCGCATCCGCGGCTCGGCGGCAGCTCCTCGCCTCTGAACGCGGCGAGCGCAGGCTGCGAAATGATGCGCCGCATTTCCTTGAGCCCGGCGCGAGTGGTGATGCGGTCCATTTCGGCCGAGAGATAGTTGGGATCGATCAGCGGCATGTCACGATGATGCGCGGTGTCCAGCATGATACTGCCGCGGCTTTCCGGCCGGTTCTGCCATATGTAGCCGGCAAATGTATCGTCCGCCGACTTTTCCCACGGCATCCATATCCTCGCCTTGAGGCTCATGATCGGGACGAAGTTCGCCTGTATGTCCGGCGCCTCTAGGCCGTCCCTGGCGCGGAAGAAGCCGCCCGCCTCGAGTGGGCTTCGCGCGATCGGGCCGATTCCTCGGAAATAGGCCGAGAGCATGCCGGCGGCCAGCCGGTCCAGGCGCAGCGCATGAATGAGCGAAACCGGTTTCAGGCACTCGTAGCCGATGAGGACATAGAGGTGATCCTGCATGTTGCGGCCGACGCCGGGGAGATGGCGGACGACCGGGATGCCCTTCTGCGCGAGATGGCCGGAATCGCCGAGGCCGGAGAGCATGAGTATCTGTGGAGAATTTATGGCTCCGGCGCAGAGCACCACTTCCCGCGCGGCCCTTGCCTGCCTGACTTGCCCGCCCTGCTCGAACTCGACCCCGGTGGCCGCCCCGTCTTCGATGACGATCCGGCGCGTGAAGGCCCCTGTGGCGACGGCGATGTTGCCGCGCTTCATCGCGGGGTAGAGGAAGGCGACGGCCGTCGTGCAGCGCCGGCCGTCCTTGATGTTGAAATCGTAAATGCCGAAGCCGTCCTGACCTTCGCCATTGAAATCATCGTTCGGCGGATGGCCCGCCTCCGCACAGGCATCCAGGCAGGCTTGCGTGACGGGGCTGATGGACGGGGGCTTGCGCACCGCGAGCTGCCCCTTGTTCCCATGGAGGGGCGTTTCGCCTCCGTACCAGTCTTCGGACCGCTTGAAGTACGGCAGGACATCGGCAAAGGACCAGCCTTCATTGCCGAGCTGGCGCCAGTGGTCGAAGTCCGAGCGATGACCGCGGACATATTGCGTGCCGTTGAAGATGAAGGAGCCGCCAACCATTTTGCCGCGCGGCAGGAAAAGCACGCGGTCGTTGAGATGTTTCTGCGGAACGGACTTGTAGAACCAGTTGTTGCGTCGCATCTCGAAGAGGCGGCCGGCGAGCAGGGGCAGCGTGTAGAGAGGATCGCGGTAGTGCCCGCCGGCCTCCAGCACCAGGACCCGGCTTCCATCCTCGCCAAGGCGCGCCGCCAGCACGCTTCCGGCCGAGCCCGCGCCGATGACGATGTAGTCGAAGGTCCCGTAGGGCTCAGCCTTGTTTGCCATGCCGCCATAAGCCTCGCTATTCAGCCGCCTGCCTCTGTTCCACTGCCAGGTTCGGGATCTGGCGCATCAGCGCGGCAAAGGCGCGGTCGACATCCCCGCCGTCGCCGGTCCTGTCGTCGAGGCCGTCGACCAGCTCGAATATCCGATGCTTGACGAAATAGCGCCAGTGGACGGGAAGCGAGGACAGGATCTCGGTCAGGCGGTCGTAGTTCGCTCGCGTCCAGACCTTCTCGAAGTCCTCGCGCGCCTGTCCCAATGTGTAGAAAGCGTTGGTCCGTGTCATCCCGGCGCGCAGGGCGGCGGTCTGCGCCTCGTCCACCACACCGTCTCGAATCGCCACGCCATAGTCGGCCCGCGCCGCATCCTGAGTGACGAAACCCTGTCGGACATCGGCCAAGACCGATTCGACCGGCCTTTCGGCGGGATTTCCGTAACCGCCGCCGCCGCCCGAGGACACATGGATGATGTCGCCGGGATCGACCGAAACGATGTCGGTGTTGCCGAGGTCCACTTCCCGTTCGGTGCCCTTGTTGAGCACGAAAGCGCAGGCGCTGCCCGGTCGGCCCGCGGACAGGCCCCACGCTGTAAAGCGGGTGCGGTCACGGTTGCGCGCCGTAATGCGCGTTCCCGGCATGAAGACCTGGAATTCCAGCACAGCGCCCAGGCCACCGCGGTTACAGCCCGCGCCGCCGGAGTCCGGCTGCAGGCCGTAGCGCAGGATCTTGACCGGGACCTCCAGCTCGCTGATCTCGATGGGCGTATTCTTGAGGAAGCCCTCATTGGCGCCCGATCCGTCGGTGCCGTCGTCCGCCGGCCCGCCGCCCGCGCCGCCCGGCATCGGATTGATGCAGGCCACCACGCGCTGGCCGGTGCGCGAATCGACGGAGTCGACATTGACCATCGGCCCGCCGCTGCTCGGGTCGGCGGCCATGCGATGCGGGGCGACCTGCGCGAACACGCCCATGATCAGCCCCTGAATGCGTTTGCACATCAGGCTGCGCATTCCCACGGCGGCCGGGAACAGGGGATTGACCACCGTGCCCTCCGGCAGCACGCCATCGACGCAGCGCGCGAGGCCGGAATTCAGCAGGATGCCGGGATCGAGAGCATAGAGCACATAGGTAATGCCGACCATGATCAGCGCATGTCGCGGATTGCCGCCCGTCGGCAAGTTGAGTGAGGATCGCAATTGCGGATCGCTGCCGGTGAAGTCGAGATGCAGGCTGTCACCTCTCACCGTCAGCGTCAGCGCGATGCGGCAGGGCTTTCCGCCCGGCGCATCCTCGTCGATATAGTCGTCGAAAAAATATGTGCCGTCCGGCATGTCGCGCACGACTGCCCGCGCCTGCTGCTCGGCATAGTCGAGGACGTCCTCAAGGCCCTCACGGAAAGCCTCGATGCCGAATTTCTCAATCATGGCGAGCACTTTCTGCTCGCCAGTGTTCAGCGCCGCGATCTGCGCCTTGAGGTCACCCCAGTTCTGCTCAGGAACCCGCACATTGGTCCAGATCATGTCGAGGACCTGCTGATTGATCTCGCCCTTGCTCATCAGCTTCATGGGCGGAATCCTTATGCCTTCCTGATGGACTTCCGTCAGCGTCCGCGACAGGCTCGCCGGCACGGCACCGCCGACATCGGTGTTGTGGATGTGGCCGACGGCGAAGGATACGATCTCGCCCCGATGGTAGATCGGCTTCCATAGATGCACGTCCGGAGCATGCGTGCACACGAAGCCGCTATAGGGATCACTGGTGATCCAGATGTCGCCTTCCTCGTATCCGTCGACCCGCTCGATGACATTCCTGTAGTCGAGGCAGACGAACCAGGTGGCGCCGAGGTCGCGAGGCGAGGCGTAGGTTTGCCCCCGCGGAGTGGTCAGGCCTGTGGTGAAATCCTCGGTTTCCTTCACAAAGGTCGAATGGGCCGAACGATAGAGCGTGTAGGCCATGCTTTCGGCGGCGGCCGCGCAATGATCGGCAAAGATCTGCAGTCTGACTTTGTCCATGTCGAATTCCCGCGGCCCTCTTGATCAGTTTGTGGGACGGATGCAAAGATTACCGAAGCTGTCGACATCGGCAGCGAAGCTCTCTGGGATGCAGGTCGTCGCATCGGCCTGCATGACGACGGCGGGTCCTTCGAATCGGTGGCCGGGCTTGAGCTCGGACCGCTCGTAGAGGGGGGCGTCCAGCCAGCGCCCCGAAAGGAACAGGCGCCCCTGCCGGGCCGGAACCGGAACCGCCTCTCGCAGCGGCGCGGAAGGCAGCTCGGGCCTCGGCACGGTGCCGACAATGACGAGGCGCAGGTTCATGATCTGCGCGGCCGAGGCCGGATCCGAATAGCCGTATATCCTCTCGTGCTCGGAATGGAAGGCGCCGATGAGGCGGTTCCAGTCGCCGTTTTCGATCCAGGATTCGTCGAATGGAACTTCGATCTCATAGGATTGGCCGCGGTATCGCATCTCCGCGGAGTAGAGCAGGGTCGCCGGCCCCTCATAGGCCTGTTCGTTCGTCAGCCAGTCCGTCGCCTTCACCTTCAATTTGTCGTAGGACTCCTTGAGCCGGTCGAGAACGGTCGGCTCCATGTCGAGATAGACGGTGCGGATGAAGTCGCTCTTGATATCGGCCACAAGTCCGCCGAAGGCTGACAGCACGCCAGGCGTCGGCGGTACGACGACCTCCTTTATTCCGAGCTCCCTCGCGAGGAAGCAGGCCAGCATCGGACCGGCGCCGCCAAAGGCCACGAGCGAGAAATCGGCGGGATCGAGGCCGTAACGCGAAACCAGCTTGGCTACCTCGACATAGGTGCCGGAGGTGGCGACCTCTATGACGGCCTCGGCGGTCTGCTCCACGCCGAGTCCGAGAGCGGAGGCGATTGTCGCAAGCGCCTGGCGGGCCTTGTCGACATCAACCTTGATGGCGTTGTAGCCGAGGTCGGCCTGGCCGATATGGCCGCAGACGGCGAAGGCGTCCGTGATCGTGGGCTGGGTTCCGCCTTTCCCGTAGCACGCCGGGCCGGGCGTCGAGCCGGCGCTTTCGGGGCCGACCTTCAGCACGCCCTGCCGGTCGAGCCGCGCGATCGAGCCGCCGCCCTCGCCGACCGAGGTGACCGAGACGGTCGGGATGAAGATCGGGAACTCGCCGACCAGCTCGCCGGTGCCATATTGCG
Source organism: Alphaproteobacteria bacterium (assembly GCA_017308345.1). GTDB lineage: Bacteria > Pseudomonadota > Alphaproteobacteria > Rhizobiales > Rhizobiaceae > Mesorhizobium. Next base: position 9,671 of record JAFKFE010001203.1, read on the forward strand.
CCTTGCCGTCGATGATGAAAGCCACGTCGACCGACGTTCCGCCGACGTCGAAGCTCATGACGTTCTTCCTGCCGCACATGGCCGCGACATAGCTCGCGCCGATGACGCCGGACGCCGTGCCGGACAGGAGCATCTGGGCGCAGCGCTTCTTGCCGAGCTCGGCGCGCATCACGCCGCCGTTGGATGTGGTGATGAATGCCTCGGCCGGCACGCCGATCTCGCTCAACGCGCGTTGCAGCGACGAAAGATAGTGCGACACGCGCGGTTGGACATAGCCTGCGACGAGCGCGGTCATGGTTCGCTCGTATTCCCGCACCGCCGGCCAGACCTCCGTCGCCGAGGATACGGCGATTTCCGGCGCGAGCTCGGTGATCAATTCGATGGCCTCGCGCTCGTGTGCCGGATTGCGATAGGCGTGCAGGAAGGAAACGACGATGCCTTCCGCGCCGGCGCGCTGGGCGGTCTCGACGGCGGCCGCCAGGCTTTCGCGGTCGAGCGGAACATCGACGGTGCCGTCCGCCAGCATCCGCTCCCGAATGCCCAGAACCTTGTGCCTGGGCACGAGCGGGGCGGGCCGACGCGAGAAAATGTCGTAGGGGTCGGGCATCTTCAGCCGCGCCATCTCCAGCACGTCGCAGAAGAACTCGGTGGCGAAAAGCCACAGATCGATCCCCTTGCGCTGGATTACGGAATTGATGCCGACCGTCGTGCCGTGCGTGAAATAGGAAATGTCGGCGGGCCTGATGCCGAACCGCCGCTCGAGTTCCCTGATACCGTCGACCACTTCCTGGCCCGGAGCGAAAGGCGTGGAGAGAACCTTCAGGCTGATCAGCCGGCGCGTCTCCTCCTCCAGCACACAGAAGTCGGTGAAGGATCCGCCGATGTCGACCCCAACCCGATAGGACATGCCCGCTAACTCTCCTTGCTCGCCAGCCCGCCCGCTCGTCGACGGGACTCGATGAATGCCTGATAACAAATAGCGCATGACATTGAAAGATTGTTATAGGACTTTTTTTAAAATGTGTCAGCTTGTCATGCGGCAGCGCGTAGGCCAGATCGCTGTTTGACGGAATGTGCCGGGGCGCTGGCGGCGAAGTCGATCAATTGACCTGTTACGCCTCGTTCAATAGAACCCGCACAGGAAGGCATGTCGAACAGCGCATTTACCGCGAACCGAGGAGAGCACAAGAGAGCGCATGGAGCACGATGAGAAGGACTCATCCGTTTGGATGCCCCACGCGCTTGATCCGGCATCGCCGCCCTATCTTGCGCTGCTCGGCGCGCTCGAGGAGGATGTGCGGCAGGGAAGACTCCCGGCCGGCACAAGGCTTCCTCCGCATCGCACCCTGGCGGCCAATCTCGGAATCAGCATTTCAACGGTCAGCAAGGCCTATCGCGAGGCAGGAGCACGCGGCCTGATCAGCGGTCGGACCGGCCAGGGCACCTTCGTAATGCCTCAGACCCGCCGTGACGGCACGGCGCGCGAGCAGACTTCCGAGATCAATCTCGGCTTCAACCTTGCCCCGCATGTACAGCAGCGCGACGCCATTCGCGCCATCCTGGGCGACCTGGTCCGCGGGCGGGAACTCGACGACCTCTTCGCCTACCGCTCGAATCAAGGGGTGCCCGAACACAGGGCGGAGATCGCCAGATGGTTGAGGATGCCGGGGTTCGAGCCCGAACCCGACCTGGTGGTCATTACCAATGGAGCCCAGCATGGCATCGACCTGGCCGTACAGATGCTATGCCGGCCGGGCGAGGCCGTGCTGGTCGAAGAGTTGACCTATATCGGCTTCAGGGCGCTTTCCTCATCCCATCACTTTCCGATCCTCCCCGTGGCGATGGATTCCGAGGGGCTGCGACCGGATGCGCTCGAAGCGGCCGTGGCGGCTAGCGGCGCGCGCGTGCTCTATACGATGCCCACCTTGCAAAGCCCAACCGCGCGCACGATGTCGGCCGCACGGCGGCTTGCCATCGCCGACATCGTGCGCAAGCGCGACCTATGGCTGATCGAAGACGATGTCTACAGTTTTCTGGTGCCATCTCGGCCTTCACCCCTAGCGGGCCTCTGTCCCGACCGCGCCATCTATCTGTCGAGCTTCGCCAAGATCATCGAATTGGGCTTCCGGGTCGGCGCGATGGTGGTGCCGCCCTCTCTGCTCGAACGCGCCAGCGAAGCGGTTCGCGCCACGGCCTGGACGACGGCGCCGCTGCTGGCCGAAATTCTCGCCAGGATGATCCGCAGCGGAAAGCTGCGCGAACTGGCCGTTGCGGTGGCCAGGGAATCCTCGGCCCGCGCAGCGCTTTTCCGCCGGATATTCAAGCACCGGCTTCCTCCGCCGGACAACCAACCTACGGGCTATCATGCGTGGCTGCCGCTGCCGCCGGAGTGGAACCCGCAGGACCTCTTCTATAGAGCGCGCAACCTGGGCATATTCATCACGCCGCCCGGATCGGCGGCGGTCGGAAATACGACCGAACCGGGGGTGCGCCTGTGCCTTGGCGGCAGGACCGACCGCGCTGAACTCGAACGGGCGCTGTTGCGCATCGAGGAAATCCTGGAGCACCCGCAGCATCCCCTCCTTTCGGTCATCTGAAGCACCGGCTGGGAAACCACCTCCGCGTGCGCTGAAGCAGGTCGGATCGAACTCCGCTCGGACGCGATAGTTTTCCGTCACACGGCCATTTGAACAGACCGTGGAGCGCGGCTTCTGCCGGCGCGCAAAAAGAAATTACCGCGCCCTCAATGCATTTGACAATCGTCCTATGACATGCCACGCTGACATGGTCGAGCGAGGACAAGATGTCATGCTGCATTCAACCTCGCCGGGTCCGACTCGGGCTGGGCATACCGGCGCCAGGAGCGGCAACGGGGAACTGAAATGACTGGAATACGGACACCCATCCTCGAAATCAGGGGGGTGACAAAGAATTTCGGCGGCGTGTCCGCGCTGTCTGGTATCTCCATGTCGGTCGCGGCCGGCGAGGTCGTCGCGCTCGTCGGCGACAACGGCGCGGGCAAGTCCACCCTCGTCAAGACGATCGCCGGCATCGAGTATCCGGACGAGGGCGAGATCCTGTTCCAGGGCAAGCCCGTCGCGTTGAGCGGTCCGAAGGCGGCCAACGACATCGGTATCCAGACCGTGTATCAGGACCTCGCGCTCTGCGACAATCTCGATACCGTCCAAAACCTGTTCCTGGGACGCGAGATGGCATCGCCCTGGTTTGTCGGCGGCAGGCTTGACCGCGCAGGCATGGAAGGCCGCGCGCGCCGCATATTGAGCGAACTCGACGTGAATATCCGCGACCTTTCCGCGGCGGCGGGCTCTCTGTCCGGCGGCCAGCGCCAATGCGTGGCGATTTGCCGCTCGACGCTCTCCGATCCCAGGGTGATCCTGCTCGACGAGCCCACGGCCGCGCTTGGCGTCGCCCAGCGGCGTCAGGTGTTGAACTTGATCGAGCGGCTGCGCGACCAGAAGCGCGCCGTGATCATCATCTCGCATGATCTCGGCGACGTACAGATGGTCGCCGACCGGGTCGTCGTTCTTCGCCTCGGCCGGAAGGTGGCGGAGTTTGAACGCGGCAAATACAATCGCGACGCGCTGGTGAGCGCCATCACCGGCGCGGCATTGACCGAGTCCGCCGCATGACCGCTCCCAGGGGATCGTCCATGACCGCGCCGCTCACGCAAGCCGAGCACACCACCACGCCAGGCCTGATGGCCTGGTTGCTAAACACGGTGTCAGGCAGGTGGCGGATGGTGCCGGTGCTTCTGGTGCTGTGCCTGATCTGGGCCTATTTCGGTTTCCAGAACCCGGTCTTCCTCTCCAGCCGCAACATCACCAACCTCTCCATCCAGATCGTGATGACGACCGTGCTGGCGCTCGGTCTCCTGTTCGTGCTGCTCATCGGAGAACTCGATCTCTCCGTAGCGGTCTCCAGCGCCGTATCGGCCGCGGTCGCCGCCGATCTCGCGGTGAATTCCGGCCTGGGCGTGGTCCTCTGCTTTCTCGTCGCCCTGGTCGTGGGCGGAGTGATCGGCTGCGTGCAGGGACTGATCGTCGAGAAGTTCCGGGCGCCCGCCTTTATCGTCACCCTGGGCGTCTCGCTTGCCTTGCAGGGCGTCCTGCTCGATCTCCTGCCGGAATCCAACATGATCTCGCTTGTCGGACTGCCGCTGGCGGCCGTTTCCACAACCTATCTTCCGGCGCTGGCCGGCTACGGACTGCTCGTCCTCGGGCTGCTGGTTTTCGGCATCCTGATGGCGCTGAGCCACCGCGCGAAGCGCTCAGCATCGCTGCACAGCGGCTTCGGTCGCCATGTCGCCGCGCCGCTTCTGGTGGTGGCCGTCGCCGGCTTTGCCGTCGTCGGTGTCATGAATTCCTATCGCGGCGTGCCGCTCACGGTCGCGCTCCTTTTCGTGCTGTTGGCGGCTCTCAGCTACGTCACCACGCAGACGCGCTTCGGCCTCTATCTCTACGCGATCGGCGCCAGTCGGGAAGCCGCGCGGCGGGCAGGCATTCCGGTCGGTGCCATCCGCGTCGTCGCCTTCACGCTGACGGGCGTGCTTGCCGCACTGGCCGGCATGATCGCCGCGACCCGCGTCATGGCAGTCTCCACGGACTCCGCCGACTCCACAATGGTGCTGGAGGCCATCGCCGCGGCCGTCATCGGCGGCGTGAGCCTGTTCGGCGGGCGCGGGTCGGTCTGGTCGGCGCTCGTCGGCGCGCTGGTGATGGGATCGATCACCAATGGAATGCTTCTTATCAGCGCCAGCACCCAGACTCGCCTGGAAGTGCAGGGAGCCATCCTCGTCCTGGCCGTCGTGCTCGACGCCATGATCAGTCGCCGTGCGTCACTGCGGCATTGAACCGTTGCTTCACCGGCCGCTCGAAGGCCTAAAAGGGGAACGTACGATGAGTAAGATTACGCAATTGCTCGCAGGTTTGGCAGCATGCTCCGCGCTTGCCTTGTTCGCACCACAGGCTCGCGCCGATTTCGACGTCGACTTCAAGGACGTCAAGGGTACGGTCTATCTGCTCATCCCAAGCTCCAAGATATCGCGCTATAAGAAGTTCGAAGTGCCGAACATGACGGCCGACTTCGCGAAATATGCGCCGAACGTCAAGCTGGAAGTGCTGAACGCTAGCGACCAGGTTTCCGAGCAGGTGGCGCAGGTCGATGCGGCTCTGGCAAACGGGGCGGCCGGCATCATCCTGATTTCCGTTGATCCCACCCAGTCCGGCGGCATGCTGGCCAAGGCCGACGCGGAGGGAGTCCCGGTCGTCACCTTCGCCCAGGACGTGGGGAAGGGCCCGGTCAAGTACCACGTCACCGTGCCTTTCCGCGACATCGGGCAGAACCAGGGCAAGTATCTGGTGGAGCATCTTCCGGAGCACCGCCCGGTGCGGCTGGCCTATATGCTCGGCGATCCCAACTTCGCCTTCTATGTCGAGCAGATGAAGGGTGTCGAGGATACGGTCGGACCGCTGATCAAGGACGGTATCATCCAGATCGTTTGCCAGGCCGACGCGCTCCTTTGGATCCCAGCCAACGCGCAGAAGAACATGGAGC
>JAFKFE010001203.1:15278-17707 GCA_017308345.1 Alphaproteobacteria bacterium
TGTCGCAACAAGGTCTTGAGGGCAAGGTTCCGATCTATGGCAGCTACGACGCGACTCTCGACGGCATCCAGCGCGTGATGGTCGGATGGCAGGCGGCCGACATGTCACCGCCGTACAAGGAGATGGACGAGAAGGCGGTTGTACTGATACTTTCGACCATTGCGCACAAGGAGCCTCCGGCAGGCATTGTCAATGGCTCATGGGACAATGGGTTCGTCAAGGGCGGTGTGCCCACCTCCTACACGCCCAACATCTTCATCACCAAGGACAACATCCAGAAGACCGTGGTGGATGCGGGCCTCTGGACGCGCGAGGAGCTTTGCACCGGCTTTGCTGCTTCCTCCGACTTCTGCAAGGCCGGAAACTAGCATCCCAAGCAAGCCCCCTACAATCATCAGATGGCGGCCCAACCGAGCCGCCATCTGAAGGAGACGATCCCGATCGCGCACGCGCGGGGTTGTCTGATATCCTTCAGGAAACCGGACTTGGCGCTTTTAAAGCTTCGTCATATCGACCCATGGTGGACCGCATGCGGGCCGTCAGCGACGCCAGCTGGGCCGCACTTTCTCGTCTGTGTTCGCACCGAATCTCAGACATCGAGGTGCTGACAATAGAGCCCAGGATTTCGATCAGTATCCGCCGCTGTGTGCGGCAGAAGTTCCAGCCGACGGCCGAACGACAGCACTAAAGCGCGTCGCGTTGAACCGGATTCGTGCGACGCGCTTTAGGCGGCCTGCCGCATTCAGACACACCATTCGAGGTTAGCAGCCCCCGCACCGGGTCGTTCACCCGAACCTGCGGGATCAGCCGCGCCGGACCGGAATTGCCGGGGCCTCTCAGCAAATGTCGCGGGCCATCAATAGCTCTTCTGGTCGGCGCTCACGGCTGTCGCCGACCGTAGTTCGGAGAGGAACTTGTTGCCGGCAATGGCCATGAAACGGAACTCGCTCAGGAAAGCGAAGAACTGGTAACCCAGCGCTTCCATCTCACGCGTATATTCGACCGAACCGGTATGGATGCCGGCGACGACGCCGTGGCGCTTGCAGGCTTCGGCGACCTGCTCGATCGCCGCATAAACCTCAGGGGATCGCGGGTCGAAGCCGGGCTGGAAGCCCAACGACACGGACAAATCGGAGGGTCCGACGAAGATTGCATCGAGACCTGGCGTGGAAAGGATGTCGTCGAGATTGTTCATCGCCTCGCGGGTTTCGATCATAGCCATCGCGATGACGGTTTCGTTGGCGTGGGTCGCGTAGTCGGCGCCGGCATACATGGTCGCGCGAACCGGCCCCATGCTGCGATGACCGAGAGGCGCATAGCGGCAACTGCGGACAAAGTACTCGCATTGCTCGCGCGTGTTCACCATTGGGCAAATGATGCCATAGGCACCGGCATCAAGCATCTTGCCGACGATGCCGGATTCAAGGGAGGGAACACGCACGAACGGCGTCGCGTCGGTAACCGAAATCGCCTGAAGCATCTGCAGGGCATCCGGATAGTCGATCATGCCGTGCTGCATGTCTATGGTGACGCTGTCCCATCCCTGACGTGCAATCTGCTCGGCCGATACCGAGGAAGGGATCATTAGCCAGCCATTGTAGACGCTCTTCCGCTGCTTCCACGCGACTCGCGCATTGTTGGCCCGCATTGTTTCGTTCTCCTATCGGTTAAGAATCGTGGGCGGCATGAAACGATGATCCTTTCGTGCCGGGGAAAGGGGTTGCGGAACCGCCATAACGCCAGCGGCATGCGCTCCTGAGGCAATGGCACGCTCAGTCATGGAACGGCCCTAAAAGCCCGAACCTGCGCAGTTTGGACGCCAGGTGATTACTCGCAAGAACCACATCAGCAAAGGCAGGAACTGGGTCGGTTACCTTTTTGCCAGCAAGGGCACCGTAGAACGACGAGAGCGTGCCGGCGCATTTCGCCAGTTCCGCAAATTCATCATCGAGAGCAACGAGCGCGGCGGGGGAAACATGGCCAATATCACGCGGCCTGGCCGCACCGCCATCGACATAGCCCGGAGGAAGGTCGCCAACGAGGTTGCGCACCCGGCGGTTGCGCAGAACGTCCAGGATGAGATCAACTGCGAGGCGGGCGCCGGCCAGCCGGGTCGGATGGTCGGTGTCTGCGACCGCGTGAGGAAGAAGCAGCACGCGGTCGCCGAAACGCCGGGCAAGGGGTATATAAGGGGCGAGAGGTCCCCGCGCCTCCCCTGCGTTGTCAAGGAAGATGTCGGCGTCGATGGCCAACTGAGCTACGCGACCGGAGTCCAGTGCGCGCTCCAGAGCGACGACGTCGACGATCTCGCCCCGGTCGAAATTGATTAGCATGGCGCCGGGTGCCAGGGACGACAGCATCTCCTCGCCGACGAAACGAACATTCGCCGGAACGTTGGTCGATGGGTCTATCGGGCCAAGCCACACATG
>JAFKFE010000625.1 GCA_017308345.1 Alphaproteobacteria bacterium
GGCAACAAGCTGTTCGGCGCCGCGATCCTCAGGAAGGACGACCGCTCGCTGGTGCTGGCCGAGACCAACAACGAGATCGAAAACCCGCTGTGGCATGGCGAGGTGCATTGCCTGAAGCGCTTCTACGAGATGCCCAAGGCCGAGCGTGTCGACACCAGGGATGCGCTGTTCCTGGCGACACACGAGCCCTGCTCGCTCTGCCTGTCGGCGATCACCTGGACCGGCTTCGACAATTTCTACTACCTCTTCAGCCACGAGGATTCGCGCGACAGCTTCGCCATCCCGCACGACCTCAAGATCCTGAAAGAGGTCTTCACCCTCGATCCCGGCGGCTACAATGCCGAGAACGCGTACTGGAAGAGTTTTTCCATCCGCCGGCTGGTGCGCGCACTGCCCGAGGCCGAACGCGAGCGGCTGGAGGCGCGGATCGGCAGGATCGCGACGCGCTACGATGAGTTGTCGGGCGCCTATCAGGCCAGCAAGGCCGAGAACGACATTCCGTTGAACTGACGCGTATTGCCTATCTTACCTTCGCGTTTTTCAGCACTTCATTTATCCTTGCCTGCCAGCCCTTGCCGGTCGCCTTGAATTTTCTGACTACGTCCTGGTCCAGGCGGATGGAGACGACCTGCTTTGGTTTCTCCAGGGCCAAGAAGAAGCCGGATAATTGGAGGGTGCATTGGCCAACGACCCAGGTCGCATTTTTTGATGCTCCAGTCGCGAATGGCGATTGAAAGTCGTCGCGCCCCGGAGCGTTATGCGCCCCATGAAAACCGTTACCGATTTCCCCCGCAAGGTCGTCGAATTTCCCGATATGGGCATCGTCATGCCGGATGGCTGCCGGCTGTCGGCGCGCATCTGGATGCCGCAGGATGCCACCGACAATCCCGTGCCCGCGATTCTCGAGCACCTGCCCTATCGCAAGCGCGACGGCACGATTTTCCGCGATCAGCTGACGCATCCCTATTTCGCCGGGCACGGCTACGCCTCGATCCGCGTCGACATGCGCGGCAATGGCGATTCCGAAGGGCTGATGGACGACGAATATTCCGAGCAGGAACTGCAGGATGCCTGCGACGTCATCGCCTGGGCGGCGGCGCAGCCCTGGTGCAACGGCAATGTCGGCATGATGGGCATTTCCTGGGGCGGCTTCAACTGCCTGCAGGTGGCCGCGAAACAGCCGCCGGCGCTGAAGGCGGTGATCAGCCTGTGCTCGACCGTCGACCGCTATGCCGACGATATCCACTACAAGGGCGGCTGCCTGCTGCTCGAAAATTTCGGCTGGGCCTCGACGATGCTGTCCTATTCGTCACGGCCGCCGGATCCGGCGATCGCCGGCGGCAATCGCTGGCGGGATTTGTGGCTCAGCCGGCTGGAGAACCAGCTTTTTCTCCTCCCGCTCTGGCTCAGCCACCAGCATCGCGACTCTTATTGGAAACGCGGCTCGATCTGCGAGGATTTTTCGGCGGTCAAAGCGGCCGTACTGTCGATCGGCGGCTGGCATGACGGCTACCGCAACACGATCTCCAATCTCGTCACCGGCATCCAGTCGCCGGTCAAGGGCATCGTCGGCCCCTGGATCCACAAATACCCGCATTACGCCGGACCCAATCCGGCCATCGGCTTCCTGCAGGAGGCGCTGCGCTGGTGGGACCACTGGCTGAAGGGCGCTGCAACCGGCGTCGAGGCCGATCCTGACTACCGCGCCTATGTCATGGACAGCGTGCGGCCGGCGCGCTGGCATCCCGAGCGGCCGGGCCGTTGGGCCGCGGAGCAAGAATGGCCGTCACCCAACATCAAGACTGAGACAATCGAGCTCATTCCTGCAAGCGCCAGGCCTTCGATCGTCGCTTCGCCGCAGACCTG
>JAFKFE010000626.1 GCA_017308345.1 Alphaproteobacteria bacterium
CTAAAGCGCGATGAGATTGGGTTGAATCGTCATCGCGCTTTAGCTCTTTGTTTGAGCATGATCTTTTCGGAAAACCGCTCCACACTTTTCCGGATCATGCGCTAGACGACCGCTATTCGGCGGCCAGGCCCATCGCGCTGCCGCCCTCCAGATACCGCACGCAATCCTCGACGCTGGTTACGTCAGCGAATTTGGCGTCGATGTCGTAGAGATTCCATGCGACGGCTCCCGGAACGCGATCGCCGATGCACTCACGAACGGCGATGGTGCGGAAGCCGTCGGCCAGCCCGTCGCAGATCGTGGTGCGGACGCAGGCCGTCGCGGTGACGCCGGTTACCAAGATGGTGTCGACACCGGCTGCCCGGAGCAGGCCGGCCAAGCCAGTGCCATGGAAAGAGCTCGCCCGCTTCTTCAGCAGCGTGTATTCGCCTTCCACCGGCGCAATGCGGGAATCGATCGCCCAGAGATTCTTGTCCTTGAGGTTCACCACATCGATCGGGATCTTGCAGTGCCAGAGGCCCATGTCGGTGAAACCGGCATCGCGATCTGTGATCTCGTAGGCCGTCGTAACGTGAATAACCGGGTGGCCGTTGGCGCGGCAGGCCTTCAGCAGCCTCTGCATGCCGGGGATGATCTCGTTGTCCATCGCATCCTGGTCGCAGGTGAACGGATTGCCGGGCCGGGTCCAGGCATTGGCCAGATCGACGCTGACCAGCGCCGGGCGGCTCCCGAAACCGACACGGCGCTGAAAGCCGCGTTCCTGGTAGATTTTCGTCGATGCCGCGAACGCCTGCTGCAGCATTCGGTCAAGTTCCTTGTTGTCCACGTCGCTCATGGCGTTTCCTCTGCTTGGCCGGCAATGCGGCGCCGTTGCTGTCCGATGACCATGGGACATTTCCGTCCACCGGTTATCCGCCAAAAGATTGCCGCGTCTCGACCTTGAGCTGAAATGGTCTTTGGCCAATTATTCATGCGTCAAACGCATCAATTGACGGGAGCCCGACATGGACGCTGAAGCAGGACTGGAGCTCACCCATTCCTTTCTCGCCGTGGCGGAGGAACTGAGCTTCCGCCGCAGCGCCGAGCGGCTGAACGTCGACCAGTCGGCGCTCAGCCGGCGTATCCAGAAGCTCGAACACTTATTGGGCTTCGCGCTCTTCGAGCGAACGACGCGCGAGGTGGCGCTGACCCCTGCCGGACGCTCCTTCTACGAGCAGAATGTGCGGCTCATGCAGACCTATTCGAATTCGGTGAAGGCGGCACGCCTGGTTGCAGAGGGCAAGACCGGCAGCCTGCGCGTGGCTTACATGGCCTTTGCAGCAACGGAACTGATGCCCTTCGCCGTATCGCGGTACCGGCGGCTTTATCCGCACATCGACGTGAGCCTGCGCTATATCCGCACTCAGGGCCAGAAAGTGGCGCTGGCGCATGACGAAGTCGACATCGGCTACATGATCGGTCCGTTCGATCACAGCGATTTCCACTCGCTGCTCCTGTCGGAGGATCCACTTTATGTCGTCACACCGAGGAACCATCGTCTCACGCGGCTTCATGAGGTGCACCCCAGGGACCTTGCCGAAGAAGAACTTATTCTCGGCGACATGATCGAATGGGTCGGCCGCTCCAATGACGGAGAGGTGGTCGAGGTCAACGCCGACCGGCGCGAAGCCAAAACTGCGTTCGGCGCGATTCACAAAGCCGGTGTCCTCAATGTCGTGCCGCCCCAACAAGCCGGCGCTATCGCCGCCCTCGCAGGCGTCACCGATAAAAGCGGCTGGGTGCCGGTTAATCCGATGACTTTCGAAGCGCGGGAGGCCAAGGGCATTTATGTGGTGGGGGATGCCACTATCGCTGCGCCGATG
>JAFKFE010000627.1 GCA_017308345.1 Alphaproteobacteria bacterium
CGAGGGAATCCATTTCGCGTTCGGCGCCATCAAGGTCGCCGCCAACACGCTCGATGCCCATCGCGTCATCCGTTGGGCGGGCGCCGCGGGCGAGGATGTGCAGAACCGGCTGGTGCGCCGCCTGTTCCAGCTGAATTTCGAGGAAGGGGCCAATATCGGCGACCATGCCCTGCTGGTGAAAGCGGCCGGCGAGGCCGGCATGGATGCCTCCGTGGTCGAGACGCTGCTGCCGACCGACGCCGATGTCGAGGCCGTCCGCAACGAGATAACCACCGCCTCGCGCATGGGCATCACCGGCGTGCCCTGCTTCCTCCTTGAAGGCAAATATGCCGTGATGGGCGCGCAGGATGCCGACACGCTTGCCGACGCCATCCGACAGGTCGCTCAGGCCAAGGCGCGCGGCGAACTGGAAACCGCCGCAGGCTGAGTGTTCCTTCCCCCGGGCAGCCGCCGCGCGCTTTTCCTGGAATTGGGTCTACTTCACGGTCACCTTGGCCTTACTCAGGAAAAAGCCGTGGCCGTCGCTGGCCGTGCAGCTTAATCCCTTTGTCGAGGACTGGCAGGAAAACGGCCCCTTGCTCCAGCTGTTGCCGTAACCAAGCTTGGTCACGTCACTGCAACACCCTTGCTCGCCGGGATTCTTGATCAGTGTCGCCGGGCCTTTGGGCCCCAATATCACGGTCACGTAGCTCGGTTCGACGCGGGAGCAGGAAAGCTCCGGCCCGCCATCCCGCGGCTGGTAGGTGCTGGTGCCGCCCTTCGGCGTATAGATGCAGCCGATATTGCCGGATGGCGTGGTGAACTCGACTTGGCCTTCGGCGCTGGCCGGAATGCTCTGGCTGCCGGCATGCGCCGCCGACAGCCAGACGAAGACAGCAGCCAGCGCGACCGCAATTGTCCGTGCAGGCATGTCATCCCCCCTTCGACATAAACCATCGCCGGGCAGGTTCGGCCCGGGGAGCGGCGTTGTCAAATCCTGTTCCGCTGCCCAACACGATCTGGTGAATCGCCACGCACGCCGCGCTCAGTTAGAGTTGCTGAGGGTTAGCTGATTTGAGGGGCACCGAATGGCGGTCAGGCGTCGTGCATTGCTGCCGCTGTGCTTGCCTTTCGCCTTCGGGCTCCCGCTGACATTGCAGCGCGTGTCGGCCGAGGAGGCCGTGATGTCGGCCACCTTCGAAGGCAAACCCTGGACGGCGTCCTTCACCCTGGCCCAGACGATGCAGATGGGCGGCAAGCCGATGCTGAACTTGTCGGGAACAGAACAGGGGTCGCCAACCATGACCTTCAATTCGATGCTGGAGCTGAAGGATCCGAACGACCTTGCCGGCAGCTATCCGCTCAAGACCGGCTCCTCCGCGAACAGCGCCAACTTCAACATCCTCGATTCCGGCGCCATGGTCGGCCATGTCCATTTCGGCGGCGGCGAGATCGTGATCGACAGATACGACGCTGCCGGCAAGACCATTTCCGGTTATTTCAGCGCCTCCGGAAAAGACGAATCGGGCAAGCCTGAACAACTCACGGACGGTAAATTTTCGGGCATTCCGGTCACCGCGCAGTAGCCATTTCAGCTGCCCGGCACGTCTTTTTCGTTCACAAACCCGTGTTTTCAGCTTCCCTCAGGGAAGGCCTCCGGCGCTTGGCGTAATCGCCATTAACATGCTGCAACAACAGACGAAATCAGCGCGATAGACGATCCCTCGGCGCAGACTTTCTGTTGCTATCGCGCCACGGCGGGTAACCCTGTTCACATTCATCGGCATAAAATTAATGGAAAATGATCAATTAGTGTTAAGCAGTGTAACAAAACTAAGAAAGCTTTGGGCGGAATCGTAATTGGGGTAGGCAGACCACGACG
>JAFKFE010000628.1 GCA_017308345.1 Alphaproteobacteria bacterium
GACCAGGAAATGATCCGCGATGCGGTGCGCGAGGGCACGCGCATGGTGATCACCGGGGATCTCAGCCAGATCGACCTGCCGGGGGGCACGCGGTCCGGCCTTGCCGACGTAAAGCCACAGGAACGGCGTGCGCATATATTCGCTGATCGCATAGGCGACCGCGACGCCGAGCGCGCCGTAGGGAAGGCCGATGGCGAAGGCCAGCACCGAGGTCACGGCGGTGACGATGCCCCAGCGCATGAAGTCGCCCGAACGGCCCTGGCTTACGAACAGCCATCCCGCGGGGTTGTTGAGCGGCTGCAGCAGTCCGGCAAAACCAAGCGCCAGGAAGATCGGCGCGCTGCCCCGCCATTGCTCGCCGAGCACGAAGGGAATGAGTATGTCGGACATGGCGGTGGCGAAGGCCACGCCCGGAAGCGCCACCAGCAGGATCAGCGGCATGACGCGCAGATAGGCGCTGCGGTAGCGGTCCGGCTCGTCCTTCAACCGCGACAGCGCCGGCACCATCACCTTGGAGAGCGGGTTGGTGATCTGGCTGAGCGGGAAGAGCAGCAGCTTGTAGGCGCGGTCATAGAGGCCGAGCTGCGCCTCGCCCCAGTATTTGCCGATCAGCACATTGTCGAGGTTGCGGGCGAAGAAATTGGCGAAGTTGAAGCCGGTGATGCCGGCGCCGAAATGAATCAATTGGCTGATGCCGTCCACCTTGCGCGGCAGGCCGGGACGCCAGCGCGAGAAATACCAGTAGCACGCCGTCGGCAGTACGGCGCCGGTCAGCGTGCCGGCAAAAAGCGCCCAGTAGGAGCGGTCGATGATTGTCCAGGCAATGGAGACGGCGAGACCCGCGACGGCGCTGGCGACATCGATGGTGGCAAGCCTGGTGAATTCCATGCGCCGCGTCAAAAGCGCCAGATGCTGCGCGCCGAGGCCATAGGCCATGATCTGCAGGCCGAAGGCCGCGACCAGCCCCGTGACGCGCGGTTCGCCATAGAAGGCGGCGACCAGCGGCGCCGAACCCGCAAGCACGCAGGCGAGCACCGCGCTGACCGCCACGTTGACCCAGAAAAGGTAGTTGACCTCCTGGTGGCGGAGGCCGGTCTTCTGAATCGTCGCCTGGGTCAGGCCGAAATCCTGGAACAGGGCAATGAAGGCAAGCACCGGCGCGCACATCGCCACGACGCCGAAATCCTGAGGCGACAGAAGCCGCGACAGAACGATGACCGAGATGATCTGCGTCGCCACCCGCACGCCTTGCGCCATCGCGGTGACGACCGCGCCGCGTCCGACGGATTTGCGCAGGGAGCCCTCAGGCGGATCGAATGCACTGGTTTCCAAATTCAGGATCCCTGATCTTGCGCCCGGCGCGACATCGTCGCGACCGGCGCCCGCCGCCATGCGTAAGCTACCGCAAGATGTTTTTGCAGTGCAACAAGAAATGTGTGGACGTTTGCTACGCCGCACCAAAATTGTTGCGATGCAGCAAAAGCTGTACTAGCATCCCGTTGGGTGGGCCCAACAGCGGTCGAGTTTCATGCTGCATGTCTTGTACCTTGTGCATGACGTATCCGATCCGGCGGTTCGCCGGAGGGTCCAGATGCTCAAGGCGGGCGGTGCCAGGGTCACCTTGGCGGGCTTCCGCCGCACCACCAGTCCGGTCGTCGAGATCGAGGGTATCGAGCCTGTCGACCTTGGCGCGACACGCGACGGTCGATTCGCGCAGCGCCTCGGCGCGGTCGCCAGGGCAGCCGTGTCGATCGGCGCGAAACTGGGCGCCATGCCCAGGCCCGATCTCATCATCGCGCGCAATCTCGAAATGCTGGCGCTGGCCCGACGCGCCAATGGCGCGTTCGGCGCGAACGTGCC
>JAFKFE010000629.1 GCA_017308345.1 Alphaproteobacteria bacterium
CGATCGAGGAATCGCGCGAGATGACGGCGATCTTGGCGCGCGAGCCCGGATCGCGGGCGACAGACTTGATCTCGATGATGCCGTCGTAGATTTCCGGCACTTCCATGGTGAACAGCTTGGCCATGAACTGCGGATGCGTGCGCGACAGGAAGATCTGCGGGCCACGCTGCTCGCGGCGCACGTCATAGACATAGGCGCGCACGCGGTCGCCATATTTGTAGTTCTCGCGCGGGATCAGCTCGTCGCGGCGGATGATCGCCTCGCCGCGGCCGAGGTCGACGATGACGTTGCCGTATTCGACGCGCTTGACGGTGCCGTTGACGATCTCGCCGATGCGGTCCTTGTATTCGTCATACTGGCGGTCGCGCTCGGCCTCGCGCACCTTCTGCACGATGACCTGCTTGGCCGACTGCGCGGCGATGCGGCCGAAATCCATCGGCGGCAGCTGCTCGGCGATGAAGTCGCCTAGCTGGGCGTCGGGGTTGCGCTCGCGCGCCGTGGAGAGAGCGATCTGCGTCGCGTAGTCCTCGACCTTCTCGACCACTTCCATCAGCCGCTGCAGCTTCATCTCGCCGGTGTTCGGGTTGATGTCGGCGCGGATGTTGGTCTCCTGGCCGTAGCGGGAGCGCGCCGCCTTCTGGATCGCATCGGCCATGGCGGCGATGACGATCGACTTGTCGATCGACTTTTCACGCGCGACCGCGTCGGCGATCTGCAGCAGTTCAAGCCTGTTGGCGCTTACAACCATTGTCTTTCTCCCGATTTCGCCTCGGACTTGCAGCCCGGCGGCGCTATCAACTTTCCTGTTCGGTTTCGTTTTCCTCGGCGGCGTCTTCCGCTTCGCCGCGGCGCTTCCTGGCTTCCTTGCGCGCCCGGTTGTCCTTCGACAGGGCGTCGCGGATGAGATCGTCGGTCAGCACCAGCCGGGCTTCGGCGATCGCGTCGTAAGGCACGCGCACCGTCGGCTCCTCGCCATAGGCCGCCTTGTCGCGCTCGATCAGGATGCCGTCGGCGTCAGCCTCGGCGATCTTGCCCTTGAAGCGCTTGCGGTCGCCGACGAGGACAGACGTCTCCAGCTTGACCAGGTGGCCGGTCCAGGCGGTGAAATCCGACTTGCGCACCAGCGGCCGGTCGATGCCGGGCGACGACACTTCGAGATGATACGCCTTTTCGATCGGATCCTCGACATCGAGCGCCGGCGACACCGCGCGGCTGACCTCTTCGCAATCCTCGACGGTCATGGTGCCGTCCTCGCGTTCGGCCATGATCTGAAGCGTCAGCCCGTTCTGGCCGGTCAGTTGTACGCGCACGAGACGGAAGCCGATGGCCTTGAGCACCGGTTGCACGATCAGCGCAATGCGCGCATCGATGCCGCTTTCGCGGATGATACGGTCGTCGGCCTCGCTTGCCGCTGCAGTCATCAGATCCCTGTCGCTTTTTCGTTTCCGGCCGGCAGGTAACAAAAAAGAGCGGGACCGGGTGGACCCACTCTTCGTCATACCGACCAAGAATTTGACGCTCATATAGACGATTGCCGCCGGTGTTTCAAGCCTGTAGGCGACCCGGAGCGAAGTTCATCTGGAGGAGGCAGGGTTGCGCGGCGGGCATGGCCGCCATGCCGGCAACCTTGTAAACGATGGCAGGCGGCAACCACCTATGTTGCAACACAAATAGAAGGACGCGCGGTGGCGCGTGAGATTGACCATATGGACCGCGGATTGTTTTTCGTCATCGGTGACTTCTTCAACACATTCGGCAGCGCGGCAGCCGCAGCGCGTGTCGTCGAGCCTGGCCGCAAGCCGCAACGCCGCGTTGCAGCTCGTGCCCGATCGCGCGGCCACGATGTCGGCGCTGCGCGCC
>JAFKFE010001204.1 GCA_017308345.1 Alphaproteobacteria bacterium
GAGCAGTGCGCCGTCGTTGAAGAGCTGCTCCACGTAGAATGCCGCGCCAAGCTGTTGGAGACCTGCTATTACGGCTGCCAGCGTGTAAACCGCGAAAATCGTACCCCAGCTGTTGAAACGTCCCGGGCCCAGCGGGGCGGCTCCAAGAAATACTGCAGCAAAGGCCGGCAACAGGAAATTCACGCCGATATTGGGGTTGGCCGAGCCGAGTATGGCCGTTGAAAGCACCCCTGCGAGGGCGGAAAGCAGGCTGCCGAGCATGAAGGCCTGCAACGTCATGCGCTGGGTCGGGATGCCGATCAGCTCGGCGGCTCGAGCGTTGCCTCCGATCGCGAATGTGCGACGCCCCCAGGACGTGTGTTCATAAGCAAACCAGAGGACACAACCCGCGAAGATGACATAGATACAGGGCAGCGGGACACCAAGAAGGGTTGCGCGCCCGAAGCCAAGGAATGCCCCCGGAATCGCACCAAAGATCGAGGCTCCATCCGTGTACCATTGCGTCGCTCCCTGGATGACGATCCCGGTGGCGAGCGTCGTAATGAAGGCGTTCAGTCCGCAATAGGCGACAAGCCAGCCATTGATGGCGCCAAGCGTTAGTCCGGCGGCGAGCGTGAGCGCTACGGCGACCAGCGGAGGCAACCCCGCATAGATGATCAGGCCTGCGCAAAGCGATTGGGCGAGGGCCAGCTGAAACCCGATCGAGAGGTCAAATTGGCCTGCGACCAGCGTCGGGATCGCGCCAAGCGCGAGCAGGGCGAGAACGGCATTCGTCGATGCGATTGTCTGCGCATTGATGAGCGTCGGAAAGGTCTTGGGCAATGCCAGGGAGAAGGCGAGGACGACCCCCAGGAACAGCAGGTGCAGGCTGTATTTCAGGGCGAGGCCGGACATGCGCGCTTGCGGGGCGGCATCTACAACAGCGGACTTGGCAGTCATGGTCAAAGCTCCCGAAGGGCGGAAGGACAGGAGGATGGGTCTTGCGCGATCCTCATGAGGGTATTCCAGTCGAGCTCGTCCGCAGCCAGCTTCCTGGCGGACGCACCGTTGCGCAGGACGACGGCGCTGTCGGCGATATCGGCGATTTCCTCGAAATCGCTGGAGCCATAGAGGATCGCCGTGCCGGCCTGGGCAGCAGCGCGGACAAGGTCATGCAGTTCTCGACGAGCGCCGATATCGACGCCAGCGGTGGGATCGATGAGCACGATCACCTTGGGCAGGTGCTCCAGTGCGCGTGCGAAAATCACCTTCTGCTGGTTGCCGCCGCTCAGCGTCGCCATGATCCGTTCCGAGGCATGGCGAGGACGCACGCCAAAGCGCGCGAGTGTGTCTGCCGAGCGGTTACTTTCCCTGCGTCGACCACCCGTCAGGGCAGCGGGAAAGAGGTTCTCGCGTACGGTCAGATCGGAAAAGGCAGCGAGGGTACGGTCTCCCAGCACGATGTCCACGCCTGCGTCACGCGCTCGTCGGGGATCGCCATTCATTCTTTTGCCGTCGACCAGGATCTCGCCGCCCGGACAAGGCTCGATGCCAGCGAGCCAGCGGCAGAGTCGATCATAGCCTGAGCCGCGAATGCCGGTTACGCCGACAATCTCTCCTGGGCGAAGGTCTATGTCGACGGGTTCGTCGATTTCACCTCCGGCCAGGTTGCGGGCCGTCAGGTGGCTCGGTTCGTCTATCGCGGAGGCTGCCGCCGCATGGCGAGGCAGCGTGTCGCCGCCGGTAATCCATCGCACGATGTCGCCCATCCCCACGGCCGGGACCTCGCAATTGGCGACGTTGCGGCCGTCTGCGAGCACGCTCGCACGGTCGCATAGGGAGAATACCTCCTCGAGGCGGTGCGTCACATAGAGAAATGCGGTGCCATGTGCTTTTGCGGTCCGTACGGCACCGTGAATGCGGGCGACGTCTGGAGAGGGAAGGCTCGCCGTCACCTCGTCGAGCACCACAACTTTTGCCTCGCCCTGCATGGCGCGGGCAAGGGCAACGATCGTCTTGTCGGCGTGAGCAAGCTCGCCCACCGTCCTGCGGGGGTCGATGGTGGCGCCGAGGCGGGCGAGCGCCGTCGCCGCCGCGGCAACGCAAGCCTTCCTGTCGATGATTCCGGCGTGGCAAATGAATCCCGTCTGGAATGCCATGTTCTCGTAAACCGGCAGGCTATCGACAAGGCCGAGGTCTTGATGGACGAAGCGGAGCCCAGCCGCGGCTACGTCGGCTGGTCCGAAGCCGGCCGGCAGGGCTCGGCCGCCGATTGTAACTGTGCCCGCATCCGGCCGGTGGACGCCCGCCAGCACCTTGATGACGGTAGATTTGCCGGCGCCGTTCTCTCCGAGAAGGGCGTGGACCTCGCCCCTTTTCAGTTCGAGATCGATGCCCGAAAGAGCATGGACACCACCGAAGCTCTTGACGATGCCTCTCGCAGAGAGAAGGGAAACATCCGTGCTCACTGCTTGGTCCATAGTTTACGGAAGGCGGCTGCATAGTCGACATCACCGGTCCAGCCGGCCGTGGTGGGGGCATTTCCGGCATCGATCAAGCGGAAGGGCACCGGTGCGTCGGCGGCGGGTGATCCCGCGAAGGCTCGCGCCAATTCGTCGACCGCTTCCCATCCCATCCATTCGGCCGGGTTGGCTATGGTCATGGCTTGGTTGCCGTCGCGTATGGCCGCAATACTTTGAGGGTCGCCCTCGTAGCCGGCCACCTTGACGGCGCCGGCCCGCCCCGCCTGGCGCACGCCTTCGCCGGCAAAGAAGGCATTGGAATCGAAGGGGGCCACGAGATAGTTGGCGTCGGGGTGCCGGCTCAAGGCGGAGGCAACGGCGCCAGGCAGGCGTTGAGCCATGGTGCCGATCGTCGACTCCACGCTCTCGACAATCGAGCAACCGCCGCAGGACGTCAGTCCTTCCCGGAAGCCCTTGGATCGAAGTGCAAGCTCAGGAAACTGGTTGTCCTCCACGAGCAGCACCTTGGCCGTGCCGCCGCTGTCCTTAGCCACCCAGGCGGCAGCGAGCCTGCCTTGCGCCTCGTGATCGGGGCGGACCCAGGCAAAGAGGTTGCCCGCTTCGGCGGGAACCGGGTTGAACACCGAGACGACCACGACGCCGGCGGACTTGGCCCTGTCAAGCGCGTCGCCAACCAGCATGGGGGGGACAGCTGCCAGGACGATACCGTCGGCGGCGCCGGCAATGGCAGACAGGATGGCGCCGTTCCAGGCGCCGGGGTCCCCCCGTCCATCGATGACCTGGACTTTCCAGCCGAGTTCCTGGCCTGCTGCGACGACGCCATTGGCGGCACGCACGCAGCCAATACCTTGCGAGGAACAGGTGACCACGTAAATTGTCTTGCCGGCCTTGACCTGGACGGACTGGACAGGACCTGGCCAGGCCGCTAGCGGCTGCCGAGCCTGGTCGACGGAAAGGTCGCCGGCGGTCGCCGCGACCGGTACAATCACACAGGCGGCGGCCAGAAGCGCGCCGCGCATTGTCTTCAACATGTTCTCCTCCCGAAATGGCGGCCTCTAGGAACCGGCTCGTCCATTCGGAAAGGTACAGGTGGAATTACTGGGACAAAAATATATAATTGCAGCAGCATGCATAGCTGATCGACTATGATTGGAGCGCCGCGATGCAGCGCGTCTTCGCGTCTCAAACGACTTTGCACAAGCTGGAGCTGTTCTGCTTGGTGTGTGAGCTGCAAAGCGTAACCCGCGTTGCCGACCGCATGCGCGTGGCACAGCCGGTGGTGACGGCCCATATCCGCTTTCTGGAGGAGAAGCTGGGTGTCCGGCTCTTTGAGCGCAGCGGCCGGCGGCTGGCCCTCACCCCGGCCGGCAAGCGCGTCTACACCTGGGCAAGCGACGTCATCACGCGGACGCGGGAACTGGAACGCGAGCTCGACCTTTCGGTCGACCGAGAGGCGGGAAATGCCATCGTCGCGGCCTCGATGACTGTCGCATCCTACGTGCTTCCACCTCTCTTCGCCACCTTCCGGCGACGCCATCCCAATGGCGGGATCACCGTTCCGATCTCCAATCCTCAGTTGGTCACTGCCGCGGTGCGCGACGGATCCTGTGATTTCGGCGTCTGCATTCTCGATCCTAGGCACGATGTCGACGGGCTCAATGTCGAGCGCCTCTGGATCGAACAACTCATACTGGTGGCGGCCGCCGACAGTACGCTTGTGGGAGATGTCGCGACGGCGGAGGAGATCGGCGTGCTGCCATTCGTCTCTTCGCCCCGCAACCAGGTTCGCCGCGAGCTGGAGGAGGATGGCCTGCGCGCGCATGGCATCGTGAACAGGCCGATATTGCTGGAATTCGGGCACCCTGAGGCGATGAAGCAAGCTGTGCGCAGCGGTGCGGGCGTAGCCTTCGTCATGGAGACCTCCGTGCGCGACGAACTCGAGCGGGGCTTGCTGCGCCATATCCAGACGCCGGGTCTCGATTTGCCGGTCCCGGTTTTCCTGGTGCACCGGCGGGGAAAGGGATTTTCCGATTTTCAGGCCAAGCTGATGGCGTTCGTGCGCGAGGCTGCCGTCGCCGAGCGACCGCCTGACGGCCCACGCAGAACGACGACGCCGCAATGAAAGGCGCGCCGGCTTCACTGGCCGAACGGATAGGCCTTCTTCCATAGTCAAATGACTATGAATTTCTGATAAATATATATTGGATCGAGGGCATTCCTCCCGCTAGCCTCCGAGACATAAAGCGGAGCCTTAGACACCGCGGCAAAGCGGATTTCTCCTGACGGGCGATCTGGCGTTTCCGGTCACGAATGGCCGGACGGTCGGCAGCCCACGGCGGGGATCCTGGGAGGAAGCATATGTTCTTGGGTGTAGATATCGGCGGCACGTTCACCGATCTCGTCATGCTGGACGGGGAGGGGCGCCTGGTGACGGCGAAGGCGCTCTCGACGCCGGGCGAGCTCGAACTGGGTGTCTTTGCCGCGGTCGCTGAGGCTGCTGCCCAGCGCGGAATGACCGGCGAGGAGCTTCTCGCGCAGGTCACGGCGTTTGGCCATGGGACAACGCAGGCGACCAACGCCGTCAT
Source organism: Alphaproteobacteria bacterium (assembly GCA_017308345.1). Classification (GTDB taxonomy): domain Bacteria; phylum Pseudomonadota; class Alphaproteobacteria; order Rhizobiales; family Rhizobiaceae; genus Mesorhizobium. The sequence continues at coordinate 5,048 of JAFKFE010001204.1, forward strand.
CGAGCGGGACGGTGCCCGGACGGGGCTCATAGCGACGCGTGGTTTCGGCGATACGCTCGCGATCCAGCGTCTGATGGGGTTCACCGCCGGTGTGCCGGTGGACCGCCTGGGCTGGTATTCGCGCCGCCGTTACCCCGAGCCGATCGTGCCGCGCCATCTGGTGCGTGAGGTGCACGAACGCGTCGATCACGCCGGCAAGGTGCTCGTGCCGCTTGACGAGGAAGAGACGCGCGTGGCGGTGCGCGAACTGGCCGCTTCCGGCGTCGAAACCTTCGCCGTGGCCCTTTTGTGGTCCTTCCGCAATCCCGAACATGAGCGCGCGGTAGCGCGCATCATCCGGGAGGTCGCCCCCGGAGCCTTCGTTAGCCTTTCCAGTGAAATCGCGCCGGTCCTCGGCGAGTACGAACGCACGGCCACGGCCGCGCTCAATTCGTATCTTGCGCCCAAGGTCGTCTCCTATCTCGACGGCATCGAACAGATGCTTCGCAAGCGCGGTTTCAAGGGTGCGTTCTCGATCCTGAATTCAGCGGGAGGGGTCATGCCCGTTGCGGAGGCGGCCCGCCGACCCGTGACTCTCGTCACTTCCGGGCCGACCGGCGGCGTGATGGGATCCGTCCACCTGGCCAAAAAGCTTGGCTACCGCAACATTATCACAACCGACATGGGCGGTACCTCCTTCGATGTCGCGATCGTCGTCGACGACAAGCCGTTGATGTCCACCAACCACGAGGCAGGCGGCTTCCACATCGCAACCCCGATGATCGAGGTGAGGGCCATCGGTGCAGGCGGCGGATCGATCGCCCGCGTCGTTGACGGGCAACTGCGCGTCGGCCCGGACAGCGCCGGCGCGCGACCCGGGCCCGTCTGCTACGGCCGTGGCGGCACCCGTCCGACGGTGACCGATGCCGACGTCGTCCTCGGCATCATCGATCCTGATACGTTCCTGGGCGGCAAGATGAAGCTCGACAGAGAGGCCGCGGCGCAGGTCATCGAGGAACAGATAGCAAAGCCGCTCGGCCTTTCGGTGGAGGAAGCCGCCGCCGGCATACGCCGCATCGTCGACGCGCAGATGGCCGACACGCTACGCGAGGTGACGATCGGGCGAGGCTTCGATCCGCGCGACTTCGTCATCTTCGCCTATGGCGGCGCCGGTCCGGTTCATTGTGCAGGCTACGGCGCTGAACTGGGGGTGCCCAGGATCGTGGTGCCGGTCACCTCCATGGCCCATTCCGCCTATGGCGCGTTGGCGGCCGACCTGCAGTTCTCCGCCGAACGGGCTTTGCTGATGCGCGGCGGCGGCGGGGCTCGCGAGGCCAGCGAGGGGCTTGATGCAAGCCGGGTCCAGGCCGCCTTCGACGAACTCGAGGCCGAGTGCCAGGACGCGATGCGCCGGGCCGGTGTCGGTGAAGGCGACGTTCGACTCATGCGCAGTGCCGACCTGCGCTATCGGCGCCAGACCAACGACCTCATCATTCCGCTTGACGGCGGCGCGATCAGCGCGGCTTCGTTGGCCGATCTCGCGGCCCGCTTCGAGCAGACCTACGAGCAGAACTACGGGAAGGGTGCGGCTTTTCGCGAGGCTGGCATCGAGCTCACCAATGTGCGCGTCGAGGCGTTCGGCAAGGCGCGGCGCCCCGAAATCGCGCTGCGTGCCCCGGCCAGCACGCCGACACCCGGTCGTCGCTCGATCTTCGAGCCCGTCGTCGGCCGCCGCATGGAATGCGCCGTCCACAACTGGCGCGAACTGCCGATGGACTACACCGTCGAGGGGCCGGCCGTCATCGAACACCCTGAGACCTCGGTCTTCGTGGCGGCAGGCCAGATCGCGCGCCTTGACGCCCACTCAAACATCACCATCGAGCAACGCCAGGAGAACCGCGATGCCCGCCACTGACAAGAGCATCGACCCGATCACCTTCGAGGTGGTTCGCAACAAGCTCCAGGCCATTACCGAGGAGCAGGCGATCACGCTGAAGTCGGTCTCCGGTTCGCCGGTCGTCACCGAAGCCACCGATTTCAACAACGGGCTCTATCTTGTCGACGGTTCGATCGTCACCATGGGCCCGCAGGTCCTGTTCCACACCGGAACCATGTCGTCGGTCATCCGATCGATCAACGAGAACTTCGCGGAGAATCCCGGAATCCGCGAGGGTGACATGTTCATCCTCAACGATCCCTATCGTGGTGCCATCCATCAGCCTGACGTCTCGATTGTCGCTCCGGTCTTCCACGAAGGACGGCACGTCGCCTGGGCTGGCTCCTGCGCCCACCAGCTTGATGTCGGCGGAATGAGCTTCGGCTCCTGGGCGATCGGCGCCACCGAGATCCAACAGGAGGCCATGTTGCTTCCCGGCATCAAGATCGTTGAAGGGGGCGTGCTGCGTCAGGACCTGTGGCAGATGATCATGGGCATGACGCGCTTGCCGCACATGCTCGGCCTAGACCTCAAGGCGATGATCGCGGCCAACAACGTGGCCGCACGGCGGCTCGTCGAACTCATGGACCGCTATGGCGGCGTGATCGTGGAGACGATCATGCGCGAGGAGATTGCGAGTTCCGAACGGCAGATGCGCCAGGTTCTCGCCTCCCTCCCGGACGGCGAATTCCGCGCGCGGGACTATATCGAGCATGACGGCCACGAGAACGTGCTCTACCAGGTCTGCGTCACGGCCATCAAGAAAGGTGACAGCCTGACCCTCGACATGACCGGCACCTCGGCCCAGGCGCCCGGTTTCATCAACTGCACGGCTTCGGGAATGCGCGGCGCCGCACTGACCGGGCTCCTGCCGATCCTTGCGCCCCGCATCCGTTGGAACGAGGGGATCCTTCACGCCGTCGACTTCGTGGCGCCGGAAGGGATCCTGTGCAATGCGACATGGCCGGCGCCGATCTCCTCTGGCACGATTTCGACGGCGTGGATCGTGCAGAACGTGGTGGTTGCCGCACTTTCCCGGATGGTGGCCTTCTCTCCCGATAACAGGAATGAGGGACAGGCTGTCACCAAGGGTCACATGATGGTCATGACGCTTGCCGGCAAGGATCGGGACGGCGCCCCCTACGGGACGTTTCTCTTGGATTCCACCGCCGGCGGGGGGGGAGCGTTTCCGGATCATGATGGCCTGGATGGCTCGGGCGATTACTGCGTGCCCCGTCCGGCGATCGCCAATGTCGAGGCGAACGAGGCGAACGGCCCCTTCCTTTATCTCTTCCGTTCCTTCGTCCCCGATACGGGTGGGCCGGGGCGCCAGAGGGGAGGCGCTGGTACGGCGCTCGCCATCGTGCCCTACGGGACGGCGGGGTTGCAGGCCATGATGCTGGGCCACGGCGTCGAGGTTCCCAATTCGATAGGTCAGTTCGGCGGGTTGCCGGGGGCCTGCGGGCGCAACTTCAGGCTGGTCGGCGCCGGCTCCGTGGAGGACATCGCGGGCCTGGCCGGCGATCTCGACGAAATGCTCATCGCGGGCGTGGAGGAACTCGGGCCGAAGCCCGGCCGGATGCTACTCACCGCACACGACATACTGGGCTACGCCTTCCAGGGCGGCGGCGGTTACGGCGATCCGCTGAAGCGCCAGCCGGAGGCGGTACGCAACGACGTGCTGGACGGTCATGTCAGTCCCGATGCCGCGTACGCCCAATATGGCGTGGCGATCAGCGGCGGCGAAGTGGACATCGCCGCGACAGAGAGGGCGCGAGATGCCATACGCGGTCGCCGTCTCGGCGGCCAGGCGCCGGCCCGTCGTCCCGGCAAAGGCGAAATGCGCCTTGGCGCGGGACGCTTCCTCTGCTCGTGCGGCTGCGATCTTGGCGCGGCCAGCCTAAACTGGAAGGACCGGGCTCGAAGCTACAGCGTGGAGCCTGCCGCCTACGGTCCCCACATCCGCACCCACGCCGAACTCGAATTGCGAGAACATGTCTGCCCGGACTGCGGATCGCTCCTCGAAGCCGAAGTGGTGCGCAAGGGCGATGCCTCTCTTGCCTCGGTGCTGCTGAAGACAGCGGAGGGCGGCGAAACCGGTAGCTCTCCATCGCGGCGAGCGATGGCTGCGATTTAGACAAAGGAATACATCATGCAATGCTACCCCGAAAATGGCGCCGTGATTGTCACCGGCGCGGCCCAGGGTATCGGCCGTCGCCTGGCGCTCACGCTCGTAGCCGAAGGCGTCGATGTTCTGATAGCGGACTGGAACGCTGAAAAGGGCGAGGCCGTGGCTCGGGAGGAAACACCCGGCAACGGCAGGCGGCTCTTCGTCCAAACGGACGTGGCCAGCGAGGACAGCTGCCGCGAGGCCGTCGGCAGGGCTTCGGAAGCCTTCGGTGGCGTCTTCGGCCTCGTCAACAATGCCTCGATCTTCTCCACGCTCCAGATGAGGCCGTTCTGGGAAATCCCCGGCGATGAATGGGACCGCGTCCAGGCCATCAACCTCAAGGGCGTCTTCAACATGACGCGAGCGGCCCGCGAGGCCCTAGTCGGCTCGGGTGAGGCCTCCATCGTCAACGTCGCTTCCTCGACCCTTCTGTTCGGCCGGCCCAACTATGCGCACTACGTGTCGTCCAAGGCCGGCGTGATGGGGCTTTCGCGTGCCATGGCGCGCGAGCTCGGCGACCAGGGCGTTCGTGTCAACACCCTGACACCCGGGCCGACCTTTACCGAAGTCGAGCGGGCGACCGTCACGCCGGAGCAGAAGGCGGCGATGATCCAGCAGCAATGCCTCAAGCGCGCCGGTGGCCCGGACGATATCGCCGATGCGATAGCCTTTTTGCTGTCGCGGCGGGCACGCTGGATCACGGGCCAACTCCTCAACGTCGATGGCGGCATGATTACCCATTGAGACAGGCAGCGGAGCTGCCAGCCTCTGAAACAGGAGCCCAGGATGGCTTACGTCACGAAATCGGATCGCATGCTGATCGGCGGTGAGCTGGTCCACAGTTCGGGCGGCGAATTCGATCCGTCCGTAAATCCCGCAAACGAGGAGGTGATCGGTCGCTCGCCGCGCGGAACCAAGGATGATGTGGCCCGAGCCGTCGCAAGCGCCCAGGCCGCCTGGCCTGCCTGGGCCGCCAAAACGCCAAGTGAACGTGGAGCCCGCATGCGCGCCTTTGGCCAGGCGCTCAAAGCCAGGGCCGAGGAGATCTTGCATGTCGAGGTGGCCGACACCGGCAACACCGTCACGCCGATGCGCGGCGATGTGGGCATGGCGGTGGAAAGTCTCGACTACTATGCCGGCCTCATTCACGAGCTCAAGGGCGAGACCATTCCGGCGACGCCCGACAATCTCCACATCACGCTTCGCGAGCCCTATGGTGTGGTAGCCCGCATCGCGCCGTTCAACCATCCGTTGATGTTCGCCGTAGCCCGCACCGCGGCTGCGCTTGCGGCCGGAAACGCGGTCATCGTCAAGCCGCCCGAGACCAGTCCGCTTTCGGCCATGGTGCTCGCCGAAATTGCCCAAGAGGCGTTGCCGCCAGGCGTCTTCAACATCGTCACCGGGACGGGCGCCACCGTGGGAGACGCCATCGTGCGCCATCCTGACATCAAACGCATTGCCTTCATCGGCTCGCCAGGGACCGGGCGCGCCATCCAGCGCGCCGCCGCGGAAGTGGCGGTAAAGCACGTGACCTTGGAACTCGGCGGCAAGAACCCTTTGATCGCCTTTCCGGATATCGATCCGGATGTCGTTGCTGCGGCTGCCTTGCGTGGCATGAATTTCACATGGCAGGGCCAGTCTTGCGGTTCGACGAGCCGACTTCTGCTGCACGAGGACATCCACGATGCGGTCCTGCAACGCGTGGTGGAGCTGGTTTCCAAGCTCAAGCTCGGCGATCCCTCCGATCCGGCAACGGATATGGGCCCGGTGAATTCGCGCATGCAGCATGAGAAGGTTCTCGCCTTCTTTGCGTCGGCCGACGCCGATGGCGCCCGGCTGATGGCCGGCGGAAAGCGGCCGGCCGGCACTCGTTTCCAGAAGGGCTTCTGGGTGGAGCCCACCGTCTATGCCGATGTCAGGCCAGGCATGCAGCTGTGGCAGGAGGAGGTCTTCGGTCCCATCCTATCGGTCGGGCGCTGGAGGACTGTCGAAGAAGCGGTCGAGCTCGCCAACAGCACCGAATATGGCCTCACGGGGGCGGTGTGGACCAACGACATCCGCAACGCGCTTAACGTGGCGCGTCGCGTGCGGTCCGGCCACATGTGGATCAACGGCGTTTCGAGCCACTTTCTGGGCGTTCCTTTCGGCGGAATGAAGAATTCCGGGGTGGGGCGCGAGGAGGGGATCGAGGAGATGTTCTCCTACACCGAAGCCAAGACCATCAACATCATGCTGAATTGAGACCAAGCCATGTGCACATCCGCCGGCTATAGCCAACCGACTGCTGTCGACGTCGCCGACAGCGCCCTGGCGAGCGTTGCGACTTCTGCCCAACTCATCGAGACACTCGTCCTTGCCAATCACATCCTGTTCGATCAGGGCGTGGTCGATGCATTCGGCCATGTCAGCGCGCGCCATGACAAGCGGGCCGACCGCTTCCTGCTGGCCCGCAACATGGCACCGGGTCGCGTCTGTGCCGAGGACATCGTCGAATTCACGCTCGACGGCGATGCCATCGATGCGGGCGGCCGCAAAGTCTACCTCGAACGGTTCATTCACGGCGAGATCTACCGCCGGCGTCCGGATGTGCAGGCGATCGTTCATAGTCATTCGCACGCGATCGTGCCGCTGAGCGTGGTAGGGGGAATGCGGCTCAAGGCGCTCTTCCACATGGCGGGCTTCGTCGGACAGGGAGCTCCCGTCTTTGAGATCAGGGAGACTGGCGGGGAGGCCACCGATCTCTTGATAAGCAGCAGCCGGCTTGGCTCCGCGCTCGCCGAGAAATTCGACGCGAGCGACATCGTGCTGATGCGAGGCCACGGCTCCACCGTGGTCGGCGGCTCGCTCCAGCAAGTGGTGTACCGGGCGGTTTATGCAGAGATCAACGCACGTTATCAGCTCGAGGCCTCCCGTCTCGGCGAAGTCGTCTATCTCACCGAGGGCGAGAGCCGGGCCGCGGTCCGGAACGTGGAGGGTCAGATGCAACGCCCCTGGGATCTTTGGGTCGAGCAGGCGAAGGCACGTCACACCGGCAATAAGCATGGGAGGCAAGCATGACCGATCACGCGGCCGTCAAGAACACGATGCAGCCCGAGGACACGCCCGAGCTCCGGGAGCTCTATGACGGCTTCGAGCGGGAACACCTCATTCCGCTGTGGACGCAACTCGGCGACCTGATGCCGGTTCATCCCAAGCCCAAGGCCGTGCCGCACGTCTGGAAGTGGTCGAACCTTTATCCGCTTGCGCGCCGCTCGGGCGATCTTGTTCCTGTCGGACGCGGCGGAGAGCGGCGGGCAATCGGCCTTGCCAATCCGGGTCTCGGGGGTCGCCCCTATGTAAGCCCGACTCTGTGGGCGGCGATCCAGTTCCTCGGCCCCAAGGAAACGGCGCCGGAACATCGCCATGCGCAGAACGCGTTTCGCTTTGTCGTGGAGGGAGAGGGGGTCTGGACCGTTGTCAACGGCGATCCTGTACGCATGAGCCGGGGTGATTTCCTTTTGACCCCAGGTTGGCATTTTCACGGCCATCATAACGAGACCGACAAGCCCATGGCCTGGATCGACGGGCTCGACATACCCTTCTCCTACCAGAACGATGTCGGCTTCTTTGAGTTCGGTTCGGAGCGTGTGACGGACTACGCGACGCCTCGCTTCTCGCGCGCCGAGCGGCTTTGGTGCCATCCGGGCTTGCGGCCATTATCGGGGCTGCAGAACACGGTCAGCTCGCCCATCCCGGCCTATCGCTGGGAACATACGGATCGTGCCCTGGCCGAGCAGCTCCTGCTCGAGGATGAGGGGCAGCCGGCGACGGTGGAGCAGGGACATGCGGCGGTCCGCTACGTCAATCCGACCACCGGTGGCGACGTCATGCCGACCATCCGGGCCGAGTTTCATCGCCTCAGGGCAGGGACGCGGACCTCCACGCGCCGGGAGGTCGGCTCATCGGTGTTCCAGGTCTTCTCCGGTCGCGGCACCGCCGTTCTCGATGGGCAGGAGACCGCGCTCGACGTCGGCGATCTTTTCGTCGTCCCCTCGTGGGTGCCCTGGTCGCTGCAGACCGAGACGAGTTTCGATCTCTTTCGCTTCTCCGATGCGCCGATCATGGAGCGGCTGCATTTTGACCGCACCTTTCTCGAGGAGCGCCGGGGATGAACGGCATAGCAAGGCCGCAAGAGGAAGAGGCAGCGCTCGAGGCTCTGCGGGAGCGCCAGGGCGAGGGCGCACGCTATGATTCACCCGCCGCTCCGGCGCGCCAACTTCTTTGGGCGCGACGCGGCGCGGCCTATTTCGCGCGTAAACTCAACGAACTCGACGACAAGGATCTCGAGGACGCATTCCTCGCTCCCGATTTTGCGCGGCGTCTCATTGTCTCGCGCATCTGCTACCAAGCTCGCGCGTTCGCTCGCATTGCCGAGGCGGCCCGAGAGGGGCGAACTCGGGAGAGACTTGGCGATCCTGGCCAACCGCTCGACAGCGTGACGCTCGGTGCCACGCTGCCCGCGCATGCGCTGCGTTATCTCTTCTCGCATTCGCAGGCACACCTGAACGTCGAGTGGCGCGACCTGCCCGATGCCGCGTGGGACAGGCAGGTCGAAGCCCTCGACGGTCGACGAATGACGCCGCGCCAGAGCGTCGGCGAAAGAGCCATATCGATTTGGCGCCACGTGGTTTACCTCGGTAATGGCGGATCCATGCGCGATTGGCCTCCCGATCTCTTGGCCGCCTTTGAGGCCGAGGCCTAACCCGCGGCGCGTCACCAACCGACGATACAAAATCACGCATCCTGTGGAGGACCGACCTCGATGAACCTGTCCCGGAGATTGTTTCCTTCACCTGCCTTTCCGGCAGTTCCTGTGGAAGGCGAAGCAGCAGCCTATCCCGTGCACCGGATATTCTGTGTCGGCCGCAACTACGCCGATCATGCCAAGGAGATGGGGGTCGAGGTGGATCGGGAAGCACCCTTCTACTTCCTGAAGTCGCCACTTTCCGCAGTCGCAAGCGGCCTGACGCTGCCCTATCCACCGGGAACCGCCAATTACCATTATGAGATGGAACTCGTCGTAGCCATCGGCCGACCCGCCTTTCGGGTCAGCACCGCGGACGCGCCCTCCGTCGTCTATGGCTATGCGGCTGGACTCGACATGACGCGGCGTGATCTGCAGCTCGAAGCGAGGGCGAAGGGGCGTCCCTGGGATCTGGGCAAGGATTTCGAGCAGGCGGCGGTCGTCGCTACGATAAGGAAGGCCGAGGATTTCGGTCCTGTCGGCCCGCAGCGCATCCGCCTCGAAGTGGATGGGCAGGTGCGCCAGGATGCGCGTCTGGCCGATCTCGTCTGGTCGGTACCCGAGATCATCGCGCATTTGTCGGGATTTTATCATCTTGTTCCCGGCGACCTCATCTTCACCGGTACTCCAGCCGGCGTCGGACCGGTTGTCGCCGGCAACGTGGTCCGGGGTGAAATCGACGGTCTCGAACCGGTTTCGCTGACGATCGGAGCGGCGCAATGATTACGCTTCAGGGCTATTTTCGCAGCTCTGCCGCCTATCGCTGCCGCATCGCCTTCAATCTCAAGGGCGTTCCGTACGAACTAGTGCCCGTGCATCTGCGCCGCGACGGTGGCGAGCAGAGGAAGCCAGCCTATCGCAAGCTGAATCCTCAGGCGCTTGTACCGGCCGTCCAGGTCGACGGGGCCATCCTCACCCAGTCGCTCGCCATCATCGAGTGGCTCGACGAAGCCTATCCGGATCCGCCACTGCTGCCGGTCGATAGGATCGAGCGGGCCCATGCGCGTGCCTTTGCGCAGGTCATCGCCTGCGACGTCCATCCGCTGCAGAACTTGAGGGTGCTCAACTATCTCAAGACGGAGCTCGCACAGCCGCAGGCGACGCTCGATGCCTGGTGCCGGCATTGGATCGGCGAGGGGCTCTCGGCCTGCGAGGCTCTCCTGACGCGCGCTGCTCCAGCCGGACCGTTCACCTTTGGCGAAAGACCCGGGCTGGCCGATA
>JAFKFE010000630.1:0-1483 GCA_017308345.1 Alphaproteobacteria bacterium
TTCAATGCCGGCGCGCTGCTGGTGCTGGGCTCCGCGCTCTGTTCCGCCGTCAACACCATCGTCCAGAAGCCGCTCTTCGCCCGCCACCACCCGCTGACGATCGCGGCCTCCAACATGGTGCTCGGCGCGCTCTGCCTGTCGCCCTTCCTGCCGGAAGCGTTCCGGCAGGCCGCGGTCGCGGACACTGCCGGCCTCGGGGCCGTCATCTATCTCGGCATCGTGCCCTCGATGATCGCCTACGCCGCCTGGGCAACCGCGCTTTCGCGCCTGCCGGCCGCGCGCGCCTCGAACTTCCTCTACCTCGTCTCGCCGACCTCCGCCTTGATCGGCTTCTTCTGGCTGGGCGAAGTGCCGAGCCTGCTCGGCATCCTCGGCGGCGCGCTGGCTCTGGGTGGCATGATCGTTGTGAATTTGAAGCGCTAGATCAAAAGGTTGGAGACGTTTCCGGACTCAAGTTGATAAGTTGGAATTCAATCGGTTACCGGCTTTTGACGCAGACGCCAAGCAAGCTATCCTGATCCTCCTTGATGGAGGGGATCTGGATGGTAAGGGGGTTCATAGCTGTGGCGCTTTGCCTGCTCGCGTTGAGCGGAAAAGCCTTCGCAGGTTGGTATCAGGTCAAGAACTACGAAGGCTCGATCGGGCCGGACCCTGTCCATCTGTCGCTTCAAAGATATGATGGCTTGGGCAGTGGGATCACGGTTGAGGGAAGCTACTTTTACGATGCCAAGCAGAACCCGATCGCGATTTACGGCAAAGCCGAAGGAACCAGGCTCACGCTTTGCGAGATCGCGGACGACAAGGAATTGGAACGCGTGCTGGTGACGGGATCGAAGACGCCCATCGATACCAGCGGATGTCCGCTCTCGCTGGAACTGGGCGAAGAAGGCGCAACCGGAAGCTGGAGCAAAGGCGCCGACAAATACTCTGTCGCGCTGACGAAGGTCGCCAGCCTCGACGATACCGGCGACCTCATGATCGACGGAACCGTCGAGATTCCCTTCTGGGCGCAGACATCCACCGACCGGTTTGCCGGAATCTACGCGAAATCCGATGCCGGCATCTGCATGACCAAGCTGCGGGTCATCAACAAGAAGAGCAAGAAGGTCGTCCAGGAGATCGGCTTCGACGAGCAGGACTGCAACGCCGGCATGCTGATGACCCCAATCTATATGAACGTGCAAGGATGGGTGAAGGCCGGCAAGAACATCATCTCGGTGAATTTCCGCGATGGCGGTGCCGGCTTAACGCAGGACTATGTCTTCAGCGCCAAGGCTGGCAAATATCGCAAAAGGAAATGAGAACTGGCGGGCGCGGCTCACCGCCGCCCGAACAGCCTTTCGATATCGGCAAGCTTGAGCTCGATATAGGTCGGGCGTCCATGGTTGCAGGTGCCGGATCCCGGCGTCGCCTCCATCTGGCGCAGCAGCGCGTTCATCTCCTCGGCCTTGAGCAGCCGGCCCGAGCGGACAGACCCATGGCA
>JAFKFE010000630.1:1506-3360 GCA_017308345.1 Alphaproteobacteria bacterium
ATCTTGTCCAGCCGTTCCTTGAGCGTCTCGACGGTGTCGTTGTCGGCGATCTCGTCGGCGAGGTCGCGCACCAACTGCTGTACGTCGGTTTCGCCGAGCATGGACGGCGTCTCGCGCACCGCCACCGCGCCGGGGCCGAAGCGCTCAAGGCCGAGGCCGAATTGGGCCAGCGTCTGCGAATGCATGGCAAGCCGCTCGGCATCTTCTTCCGGCAGGTCGACGATCTCGGGCAAAAGCAGCATCTGCGATGGCACGGCGCGCGAATGCAGCGCGTTCTTCAGCGCCTCGTAGACCAGCCGCTCATGCGCGGCATGCTGGTCGACGATGACGAGCGAATCCCTGGTCTGCGCGACGATGTAGTTCTCATGCACCTGCGCGCGCGCCGCGCCCAGCACCATGCCGAGCAGCGCTTCGGCGGGCTCGGCGACGCCGGCCCGGGCATCGGCACTGGCGAGCGGGCCGGTGTCGAACGCGGCCTGGTCGTTCTCGGCAAAACCGTTGGCTCGCGGTCTCGCCTCGCCGTAATCCATGTCGAGCGGCCGCTGTGGCGAGCGCCCCAAATCGGGATAACGGTCGAAGCCGCCGGAGCCGGAAGCGCGGTAAGAGGCTTCGTAGCCGCGATGGCCGCTGACGGGACCGGGATGCGCAAAGGGTGCCACGCCCGGCCGGAACGCCGCCATCATGCCGGCCGCACCCGTGGTCGCCGCGCGGATGCCGGCGCCGGCCAGCGCCTCGCGGACGGCGCCGACGATCAGCCCGCGCACCAGGCCAGGATCGCGGAAGCGTACATCGGCCTTGGCGGGATGGACGTTGACGTCGACGGTCGACGGATCGAGCGACAGGAAGAGCACGGCCACCGCATGCCGGTCGCGCGGCAGCACATCGGCGAAGGCGCCGCGGATCGCGCCGGCGATCAGCTTGTCGCGTACCGGCCGTCCATTGACATAGGCGTATTGCTGCAGGGCATTTGCCCGCGTGTAGGATGGGATCGAGACGTGGCCAGCCAGATGCACGCCGTCGCGCATGGCGTCGATGGGAATCGCGTTGTCCGGGAAATCCTTGCCCATCACCTGCGCGACGCGGGCAAGCCGGCCTTCCGCCGTGTCGTCGGTCGCCGGCAGCTCCAGCGTCGAGCGGTCGGGACCGGCAAGCGTGAAGCGCACGGCCGGGAAAGCGATCGCGATGCGTTTCACCACGTCGCTGGTGGCCGAGCTTTCGGCGCGCTCGCCCTTCATGAATTTGAGCCTGGCCGGCGTCGCGAAGAAGAGGTCGCGCACCTCGACCGTCGTGCCGCGATTGGCCGCCGCCGGCTTGACCGCCGAGACGCGGCCGCCTTCGATGCCGATCTCGGCCGCGCTGTCTCCGGTTGCCGTGCGCGAACGGATCGACAGCCGCGCGACTGAACCGATCGACGGCAGCGCCTCGCCGCGGAAGCCCAGCGAGCGGATATCGAGGATGTCGTCGGAGAGCTTCGAGGTGCAGTGGCGGGCGATCGCCAGCGCGAGCTCCTGTTCGGGGATGCCCGAGCCGTCATCGGTGACGCGGATGAGGTTGAGCCCGCCGCCCGCCGTGACGATCTCGGTGCCGTCGGTCAACGCCACGCGCACCATCGATGTTGACTTCAAGCCATTGAGCAGGCTCGCCGTCTCTGCCGCCAGCACCGGAACGAAGGCCGACACCCTGCGCGACGACCCGAACGCCTGCGTCACCTTCAGCACAGGTGCCCTCAAGTCGGCGTACTGCACCACTTCGATCGTCTCGGTATGGTTCGGCACCGTCAGCGGCCGGGTCAGCGGGGCGTATCTAACGTCCTTGCCGATCGCGTCGCAGTACTGCACACCGTCGCCGTTCTCC
>JAFKFE010000631.1 GCA_017308345.1 Alphaproteobacteria bacterium
CGGGCTTGGACGAGCCTGCCGGAGTCTTCGTTCAAGGCCTGGGACAGACGATTGCGGCCTTCTTCGAGCTGCTCCAGATGGCTGCCCAGCGACGCGTCGATGGCGGCGCGCGACTCGTTGACCTTGCGCAGGTCTTCTTCCAGGGCGCGCGAGATCAGGCCACGGCCTTCCGCCAACTTCTGCACCTGGTTGGTGACGGCGGCATCGATGGCCGCGCGACCCTCGGCGAATTTCGCCAGGTCGGCCTGCATGGCGGCGGCCATGCGTTCACGGCTTTCCGAAAGCGAGCGGCTGTGGTTCTCGACGGCTTCCTCGATGCCGACGCGGGCATTGGCAAGCCGCTGGATGTCTGAATCGAAGGAGCGTGACACCACATGCCGGGCCGCTTCCATGCGGCCGGCGAAGTCCGTGGCGCGGGCTTCGAGCATGGAGGAGGTCGACGAGATGATGTCGGCCATGTCGGCGCCAATCTGGGTCTTGCCCTGATCGATCATCGCCGACAGCGTGTCCTTGCTCTCCGCGAAGGCGTGGGCGATTTCCTTCGCGCGCTCCACCATCGTCTCGTTGATCTGGCGGGCGCGCGCTTCCAGCGCCGCGTTGAGCTTCTGCGTGCCGGTGTCGAGCGCCTCGGCCCGGGTCTGGAACTCGCTGATCAGCGCCTGGCCGCGTTCGGCCAGCGTGCGCTCGATGCCGCTCAGGCTTGCCTCGAACTCCGAGTTCAAGGTGCGCGCCGCGCCGCCGAGCAGCGAGACCATGCCATGCGTGCGGTCGTCGAGCAGATCGGTCAGCGAGCGGGTGAGGCCGTCCGTGGTGTCGGTCAGCTTGGCGATGCGGGTGTCGAGCAGGCTGGCGAAGGCCTCGCCGGAGGTCGAGAGCCGGTCGGTGATGTTGTCCAGGCGCGATTCGACGGAATCGAAGATCGATGTCGAGCTTTCATTGATGCGATCGATCAGCGTGTCGCCGGAATTGTTGATCGTCATCGACAGCTTGGTCGACGCGTTGAGGATGGAATCGCGGATGATGTCGCTGGCCGCGCCGATCTCGTCACGCAGCGTCTCGTGAGCGCCGGCTATGGAGGCGCGCACGCGCTCGGCATGCGTGACCACCGCCTCGCGCTCGCTGCCGAGACCATCGACCAGCGAACGGATGCGGGCCTCGTTCTCTGAATAGGAGCGTTCGATCTGGCTGACCTCGCCGTGGACGAGCGTTTCGAGCTCGACGGCGCGGGCCAGTGTGCGCTCGATGCCTTCGCCCATGGCCGCCACCTCGCGGCGAACGGCCTGGCCGATCATCATGACGCGGTCCTGGGCGAGGTTTTCGGGCTCCGCCAGACGGAAGGCGACCTCCGTCATGGACTGCGCGGCGATGCGCATCTCCTGCGCGCGCCGGATCATGGCGGCGAACGCCCAGAACAGGATGACCGGAACGATCGCGGCAACCGCCAGGCCGATCAACTCGGGACGGGCGAAGAACTGGTCGAAGGTGCGGATCTTCCAGATGCCCGGGCCGAACAGCAGGTTGGCCAGGCCACCGGCACCGGCGATCCAGGCCAGCGAGATAAAGGCGATCACCCAATAGACGGTGCTCGACGCGCGCCGGTTGAGGCTGTGCAGCAGCGTCTTGTAATCCTTCTGGCGGTCGTCATTGGCGGGTGTGAAACCGGCGGGCGGCGCAAAGCCTGCCGGTTGCGCATTGCGCGGCTCGACGGGACGCAATTCGGCCGGCTTGGCCGCGGGCGCCTTGGCTGCCTGGGGGGTAGCAGGCTGGGGGATGTTTGCCGGCTCCGCTCTCTGGCTGCGGCCCTCGCGCTCGAGCTCGTCGGCCGCCGCCGAAATCTGCGCCTCGAGA
>JAFKFE010000632.1 GCA_017308345.1 Alphaproteobacteria bacterium
CAAGCTCGACCGGGTGATGATGGGCGAACTCGACGAGGTGATCGACGCGCTGATCGCCGACCACCAGTCGAAGCTGCTTGCCGATATGAGCCTCGATGGCTGACCGACTGCCCGCCGCGCTCGGGCCGCTGCTCAGGGCGGCGCGCACGCGTCTGGCCGCCGCCGGCATCGCCGATCCGGCGCTCGATTCGCGGCTGATCGTCGAACATTTCTCCGGCACGAGCCGCACCCAGGCCATTGCCGAGCCGGCGCAGGAGGTGGGGTCCGCGACGCTTTCGGCCATCGAAACGGCCCTGAGACGTCGCGTCGCAGGTGAGCCGGTGCACCGCATCCTTGGTTATCGCGAATTCTATGGGCTGCGCCTGTCGCTGTCGCCCGACACGCTGGAGCCGCGCCCGGATACCGAGACGCTGATCGACGCCGTCCTGCCCTTCGCCAGGGCAACGGCCGAGAGGCTCGGCGAATGCCGTATCCTCGATCTCGGCGCCGGAACCGGCGCCATCGCGCTGGCGCTGCTCAGCGCCGTTCCGGCGGCGACCGCGACCGGGGTCGATATCGCCCCCGGCGCGCTGGCAACCGCCATGCGCAACGCCGAGGATCTGGGGCTCGGCGGGCGTTTCAAAGCCTTGCATTCCAACTGGTTCGAAAAAGTTTCGGGCCGCTACCATGTAATTGCCTCGAACCCTCCCTATATACGCCACGGAGACATTGGAAATCTGCAGGACGAGGTCCGCGATTTCGACCCGCACCGGGCCCTTGATGGCGGTGTGGATGGTTTGGACCCCTATAGGGTCATCGCCGCTGAAGCGGCAGCATTTCTGGAAGCGCAAGGCAAGGTAGCGGTCGAGATCGGCCACACGCAGAAAAACGAGGTCAGCGGGATTTTCGCGGCGGCCGGCTATACGTTAAGCGCCGCACATTGCGACCTCGCCGGTAATGATAGGGTTCTGGTGTTCGAGCGGCGAAAGCCCTGATGCAGTGAGAAAAAACCGCTTGGCAATACCGGGGAATGCAGTTAGGGTCCGGCTCAACCGGATGAGACGAAGCAGGCAGTGCTCCCAGCGATTCGGTTTTCCTTGGAAATAGCTGCCTTCTTGCGCAAACGACGCCCAAGCTTCGTGCGGGAATCATCCGGCAAGTGATGTAACCGGAACAGGATGGCACGTGGCGCCAACGCAATTGATGCGGGCGAACGCCGGTGAAGAAACGAAACGGCTGGCCGTATGAGCGCCTCCGTTCGTGAAGAGTTTTTCGAAAATTCACTATGAAGAGAGTCTAATGAGGCCACAACAGCAGAACAGGCGCATGCGCGGTCGCAACAATAATGGCGGCGGTGGCAACAACAACAACCGCAAGGGGCCGAATCCCCTGACCCGCACCTACGAGAGCAACGGCCCGGACGTGAAGATCCGCGGATCGGCTCAGCAGATCGCCGAAAAATACGCCGCGCTCGCCCGTGACGCGCAGAGCTCCGGCGACAGGGTGATGGCGGAGAACTATCTCCAGCACGCCGAACACTACAATCGCATCATCGCCGCCGCGCAGGCGCAGATGCCTATCCAGAACGCCCAGCAGAACCGCGACGACTTCGACGATGACCTCGATGAGGATCGTGACGAGTTCGATGCCGTCGGCAACACCAGCGCCGAGGCGCCGGCCGCGGCGAATGGCTCCGGGCCGCAGCCCGTGATCGAAGGTACGCCGGCGGAACTCGCCTACAACCAGGAAAACGGCCGCGACAACAACCGGCGCGACAATAACCAGCGCGACAACCGCGACAACAATGGCCGCGACCGGCACCGTGACCGCCGCAACGGCGGCTATGGCCAGAACGGCCAGCGTGGCGA
>JAFKFE010001205.1 GCA_017308345.1 Alphaproteobacteria bacterium
GTTGATGTCCTGGCGCTTGTATTGCTGGGCGACGAGGTCGGCGAGCAGGGAGCGCTGGTCGAGCCGGTCGCCGACCTGCATCTGGAAGGTCATGGCCGTATAGGTCTCGACCGAGCCGATACCGTAGATGCAGGAGACCGAGGCGACGATGATGACGTCGTCGCGCTCCAGCAGCGAACGCGTCGCCGAGTGGCGCATGCGGTCGATCTGCTCGTTGATCGAGGATTCCTTCTCGATACAGGTGTCGGTGCGCGGAACGTAGGCTTCCGGCTGGTAATAGTCGTAGTAGGAGACGAAATACTCGACCGCGTTCTCCGGGAAGAATTTCTTGAACTCGGCATAGAGCTGCGCGGCAAGCGTCTTGTTGGGCGCCAGGATCAGGGCAGGGCGCTGCGTCTCCTCGATCACCTTGGCCATGGTGAAGGTCTTGCCCGAGCCTGTGACGCCGAGCAGCACCTGGGTGCGGTCGTTCTGCTCGACGCCTTCGACGAGGTCCTTGATGGCGGTCGGCTGGTCGCCGGCCGGCTCGAAATCCGACACCATCTTGATGGCGATGCCGCCTTCCGACTTCTCCGGCCGGGCCGGGCGGTGCGGCGTCCAGAGCTGGCCGTCCTTGTGCAGCGGGTTGCCGGATTCGATCAGCGCCGACAGCGCGGCAACGGTCGCGGTGACACCGCTGGAGGAGACCGACTCGGCGTCCTCCAGGCTGATGTCGAGGCCGGCCACCGGGTTGAGGCCGGCGGCCGCGCGTTCCTTGGCCGAAGCCGCGCCGCCCATCGAGGTGCCGCGCGCCGTGCGACCGGGCGCCGACGAGCGCTCGGGGATTTTCTTCGGCGCCTTCGCCTTCGGCTGCTTCTCCGCCTCGCGCTCGATCTGCCCGGCCCAATCGGAGATCGAGCCGGTCAGCGGCGCGCCGGAAAAGTCCGTCTGCGGCGCCTCGGCAAAGCCGCCGGGATTCAATGGCTCGGCGGCGTCGAGGAAGTCGGTCAGCGGACTGCGCCGCTTCGGCGCGCCGTCTTGCGAAGGCGTCTTTTTGTCAGGATGTCTGGCCATGGCCCGAATATGGGTGGACTCGGCCGAAATGGAAAGAGGCCAGTGAATGGGCGCCGGCCGGGCGCGGACGCTGCTGACAGAAGGCTGTCAGGAGATGCGTCATGACCTGCTGGGCTGGGAAGCGTCGGTATCCGCGACAGCGGCAAGTGCCGCGGCGACGGCGGCGGCATGGCGGGCCTTCGGTCCGTCCACCGGCCAGACCAGGCGGCGCTTGATGGTCAGTGCCGGAATCTCGCGGGCAAGCTCGACGAGCTGACCGGCGCGGAAATGCTGCCGTAGCACCAGTTCGCTTGCAAGCAACGCGCCCATGCCGGAAACCGCGGCCTGCGCCGCCAGCACGGTCAAGGGGAACCGCGGTCCATGGTCGATGTTCTTGCGCTGGCGGCCGGCGGCGGTGAACCAGTTTGCCCATGTGGGGTAGACATCGTCGCCCATGGTCTGATCGATATGGAGCAGAGGCAGGCGGTCGAGCGCTGTGGCAGTGTCGGAGCGGTTCCTGATCAACGCCGGGGCACAAGCCGGGACTACCCTTTCGGTGAAGAGGTCGGCCGATGCGAGGTCCCTGGCCGAACTCTTCCGGTAGCTGATGGCGAGGTCGATGCCTTCCTCCAGCATGGAGTCCAACGCGATCGACACGACGATGCGCACGTCCAGCCTGCCGAGCGCCGCACGAACCATGTCGAGGCGTGGCGCGAGCCAAAGCGAAGAGAAAGAGGGGTCGGCCGCGATGGTGAAGGTATCGGCGCGGCGCTCGAAACGCAGCCGCCGCAGCCCCGAGGCAAGCGCGTCGAAGCCACGGTCGATGTCGGGCAGCGCCGCTTCGGCGATGCGCGTGAGCGCGATGCCGTTGCCCTCGCGCCTGACCAGTTTGACGCCGAGACGATCCTCCAGCTGCCGCAACTGATGGCCGACAGCGCCCGGTGTGACGCCGAGCTCGTCGGCGGCGCGCGTGAGACTGCCGGTGCGCGCGGCGGCGGCCAGCGCCCGCAAAGCCGACAACGGGAGGTCGCGAAGAAGCGTCATGGATTGAGTTTACCTCAAAACCCATGAAAGCAAACTCGTTTGCAAATGTGGCTGGCATAGACCTAGCCTTGTTGAAGGCAACTCAATCCAGGAAGGCCATCGCCATGCTCGATATGCAGACCCAGTCCGTTTCCGCCGGTCAGGCTCTCGCGACACCACGCCCGTTGCGATCGATGCGCAACGAAGGGACACGCATCACGGTCGAATTCGATGACGGCAGCGCCGGCCGGCTGTCGACGCGGTGGCTGCGGCTCGCCTGTGAATGCGATATATGCGGCGACACCGCTTCCGGAAAGCGCTGGCTGACGCCGGCGGACGTTCCCGCAGGTATCCGGGCGGCGTCGATCGAAATTTCGTCGGATAGGATGACAGACGTGATCTGGCCGGATGGCCATGTCTCGCGCTTCGCGGCGGGCTTTCTGGAGGTTCATGCCGGACATGGGGGCGATTTCGGTGCGCCGCGCTTCCACCCGGAACTGTGGAGCGCCGATCTCGCCGGGCGGCTCGGCCGTTTCGCCTTCGACGCCGTGGTCGAGGACGACGAAGCGCTGTTCCGCTCGCTGCGCGCCTTGCGCGACCACGGCATCGCCATGCTGACCGGAGTGCCGGCCGAGCCCGAGGCAACGCTGCGCGTCGCCGGCCGTTACGGCCCCGTGCGCGAGACCAGCTACGGCAAGGTTTTCGATCTCATCTCACGGCCCGACGCCCGGGTGGCGGGAGAGACGGCGCGCGCGCAGATTCCGCACACCGATGAGCCTTTCCGCTATTCGCCGCCCGGCTTCATCTTCTTCCATGCCATCAGGACCGGCGCCGGCATCGGCGGCACGTCACTGATGGTCGACGGTTTTCAGGTCGCCGAACTGATGCGCAGGAACACGCCGGAGCTCTTCGATCTGCTGACCAGGCATGGCGTGACATTCCACCGCGAACACGCTGGCGACGTGTTCTTCAGCGCCGAGGCGCATGTCATCAGCCTCGACGCGAGCGGCGCCGTCACCGGCATACGCTACAACGACCGCTGCCTGGCGCCGCAGGCCGGATCGGTCGAGGAGGTCGACGGTCTGATCGAAGCGCTGGCCGAGTTGACTCGGCTGATCTGCGATCCGGCGAACCAGTTCCAGCACCAGCTTCGGCCCGGCGAAGTGCTGGTGTTCGACAATCAGCGGGTGTTGCACGGCCGCACCGCATTCGATCCGACGCTGGCCGTTCGGCACCTCAGAAGCTGCAACCTCGACCGCGATGGCGTCCACAGCGCCTTCCGCACCCTGGCGCGGCGCTTCGCGCCGGGTGAGGCAGAGGCGGTGCTCTACCAGGGGGCTATTTTCTAAGGTGTGTCGATATTCGGGTGAGGCCGGCCTGCAAATGGCGGTCGCCTGCGCTTCCGGTCCTCACGTACCTTAAGTACGCTCCGCTCCGGTTCTCGGAGACCGCCATTTTCGACTCGGCCTGACCCGAATCTCAACACACCCTGACACGCTCTGAATCAATTGAACCACAGCGCGAACGTCAAAAAGCCGGCGCCGCCGAACTGGCGCTCGATCTGGTCGAAATCGTCGCTGGTGAGGATCCTGCCGCTTTCGAGATAGGGTGCGATGCCGGGGCCGGTGATCGACAGCACGAGGTCGAAAGGTTTCGGTTCGTCGAAGAAGCGCTTCATATTGACGCCCTTGCCGGTGATGCGGAAATGCGGCAGCAGGGTACGGCCTTCGAGAAGATCCTCGGCCATGGTCAATGTGGCGAGCCAGGCCTGCACCTGTTCCTGGCCGACCTCGAGGCCGGTCAGCGGGTTGACGCCCTTCTGCTGCGGTCCCGGCAGCCATTCACGATCGTTGTCAGTCTCGGCCAGGATCGCTTTCCAGTCCTCGCGCGACAGCCGGATCATCTCCAGCAGATGGCGCCGCGCGGCCTGCCGCCGTTCCGGTTCGACGACGGGCCAGTTGATGAGATGCACGAGAGATATGAAGTCGGCGAAGCGCCATTCGGAGGTGAAGATGTTGCCGTTCATGCCGCTGTCCGGCGGCACGAGCGTATCCTGCAATGGCAGTTTCGCCCGAGGGAACAGCATGTGGAAGGAGCCGTCGAACATGGCCCTGAAGTCGTGCGCCAGCCAGAAATCGGCCTGTGCCATCAGGAACTCGGCGTAGCCTTGCAGCCAGTAGCCGTCGGCGCGGTCGAAGCGGAAGGTCAGCGAAACGGCGGCGTCGGGGGCGCCGCCGTTGCGCGACAGGGCGGCCATGATCGCGGCGAAGCTCTCGTCCGGCGCGATCGCGCCGTCTTCGTTGAGGTCGATGCCGGCGCGGGTGAGGTCGACGACCATGCCGATGTCGGCGTTGGCCGGGACGGAGCCCAGCGTGGCGGCGGATTTTTCCAGCCGGTCGCGGAAGGCGACCAGGATGGCGCGGAATTCTTCGTAGGTTAGCGGTTCCGGGTTGGGATTGTCCGGCACGGGCAGTTGCATCAGCGGCAGCATGAAGGATTTCGGGCTCTCGAACCCATGGCGATGCAGGCCGCCGGCGAGGAACTGCAGTGCCGTGAAGAATTCGCCGGCGCCGGCCGCATAGGCCGATGCCGGATCCTCGGCCGCTGCCGCCTCAAGCGTGGACAGCGCCGTGTTCCGCTCGGCCACGCTCTTCGCCTCGAACAAGGATTTGGCCGCGTCCGGCATCTCCGCCCAGGCGAGGGACGCCGGCAGGAACACCGACAGTGCGGCGGCAAAGACTGTCTTGAGCAACGTCATCATCGTCCTCCACTCGCGCGATGGGACGAGCATACACGTATTTTGGTCGGCCCGAGATGTCCGCTGAGGATCGTTCCGCGGTCGGCTTCAACCGGTCCGCCAGACAGTCTACACAGGGCAAAACTGGACGTGCCCGTGTCGAATTATCCGCTTTCCTACAAGCTGTCGTGGCTGCCGCGTCTGCTGAGACCATCGTTTGGCGGCGACAAAAGCGGCTTCGCGGCGCCGGCGACTACGCTGATCGATCCGTTGCCCATGCAGAGGGCGCGGCTGGCGTTCGTCGGCGACATTTCGGCGGTCGCCAATCGCGATACGCCTGAATGCGATCCGGCGATCGCCGCGCTGCTTTCATCCGCCGACCTCGTGATCGGCAATTGCGAAAGCCCGGTCGTCCAACGTCCACGCGCGATCATCGGCACGCTACTGGGAACGCATCATGCGATGAGCGAGCGTTTCCTGGCCGATGCGCTCGCAGCCGCCGGCATCGCGCGCGACAGGCTCGTGCTGTCCCTGGCCAACAACCATGTGCTCGACCAGGGGATCGGCGGTTTCGAGGAAACGCTCGCGGCGCTGAGGCGGCTCGGGATTCGCACCATCGGCACGGTCGCTGGCGGGCCGGTCCAGGTTCATGCGGCCGGATCGCTGGCGATCGGCTTCGCAGCCTTCTCGCTGTGGCGCAACGCCGGCGCCGTTTCGTTTGAACAACGCATCTCCACGTGTGGCGATCCCGCCAAATGGCCGCGCGACGCTGTTTCCGGCATCGACCTTACCTGCGCCGTGCCGCACTGGGACTGGGAGTTCCGGCATTTTCCGAGACCCGCGACGCGGGCGCTGGCGAGGCGGCTGGCGGATCACGGTGTCGGGCTGATCGTGGGGCATCACGCCCATGTCGTGCAGCCGGTCGAGCGTATCGGCGATAGCGTCGTTGCCCACGGCCTTGGTGATTTCCTCGGCACAGCCCTTGCCAGGCAGCCATGGCCCGGCCGCATCGGTTCGATCCTCACCGTCGATGTCAGCGCCGATATCGCCACACGCGGCATCATCGCGGCCTACAGGCTGCATTTCTTCGCGCGCCTCGCCGTCCAGGGCCATGAACGGCTGGTGCCGGTGGAGGCGCTGGACGGCGCGTTCAAGCGGCGGGTTGCATCGCGGCTCGAGGCGATTTTTCCCGCCTTGGCGAGATGAGGTGAGCGCTGGCGACTTTCGCGCAAAAGCCGCTATTGTGAGCAATGTCCTAGCGACGGCCGGGAGTGGCCATGGAAGCAGCGGATTTCATGCCGAGCGAAGCGGTGATCGCGGGCATCAGGCGCGGCATCGAGGACTACGAGGCAAAACGGGCGTCGGCCCAGAAACAGGTGCGCTGGCGGGTGCCCGTATTCGTCGGCCTGGTCGTCGTCTTCGTGGCGCTCATTGCCTGGCTGTTCAACGCCGCCGCCGATCCGCACGAGCAATGGCTGTCGACGCCGCATGTCTTTCTCTACCTTGGCGGCATGGTCGTCGCGGTGCTGCTCTACTTCCAGGCACTGCGGCCGGCGACCCGGCTGCAGCAGTCTTTCCGCGACATGCTGCTGCCGATGATCTTCGGCTTCGTGCGTGATGTGCGCTACCAGCATGGAATGCGGCCGAATTCCTTCGACAGGATGCCGCGCGAAACGGTCGGCGCCTTCAACCGGCAGAGCTTCGACGACGTCATTTCCGGGCGCTACGAGGATTTTCCCTTCGAGCTCTACGAGGCGAAGCTCTGGGAAGGCTCCGGCAAGAGCGAGACGGTTGCCTTCAAGGGCGTGATCGTCGCCTTCGAGACCATCGAGCCATTCCCCGGAACGCTGGTCGCGGCGCGCAAGGCCGGCAAGGTGACGCATTTTTTCCGCGGCATCTTTGCCAGCAAGATGCAGGAGCTGTCATCCGGGGTCGACGACCTCGACGCCGCCTACGAGTTTCGCACCGACAATGTCGAGGCGGCGCGACCGCTTGTCACCGGCCGGATGGCGCGGGCGCTGACCTGGTTGCGCGAGACATGGCCCTACGACCAGGCGCGGGTGACGCTCAGCGGCAGCGATGGGTTTCTCTTGATGCCGCGGTCGAGGAACTTCTTCGAGCTGCCGGATATCTCGGAGCCGATCGACTACAACGTTCATGTCGCGCCGATGATCGCCGATCTCGGCGCGATGCTGGCCACCGCTGCGCTGGTGCGCAAGATCGGCGCGAGAGACGAAGCGGCCGGATAAGATCAGCAGTCGAAGCCGTATTGGGTGCGCATGTAGTCGGCTTCTTCCTTCGACATCTTCTTGAACATCACGCAGACGGTGAAGCTGCCGACCTGCCGGCCGTTCCTGGTATAGCCCCAGTCGGAAATGTCGTCCCTGGTGAATTCGATGTTTTGGCCGAGGACGACGTTGCGGACGACTTCCGGCTCGTTCGCCAGTATGCCGGCGAAGCCGGTGTCGGTCCGCTTGAAGGGGATGACCCAGAAATGCTCCGCCGCGTTCCCGTCGACGATCATCACCTTCAGCTTGAACTTGTCGGTTCCCGGTGGCGGAGCGTCGGACAAGGCCAGGAATTCATCCAGACTGGATCGCGCCTTCTCGATCGCCGCCGCCATCTCGGCGTCGTCGGAGGCGATCATCATGGCCTTGTCGTCGTTCTGCGCCCGGGCATGTAATGGAACGAACGCCAGCAGCAGGCACAGCGCGATGCGAACGGCAAATGTCATGACACCCCCAACCGCAGTCAAGGACACTACCTTCCTGTAATATGTCGGCATTATCAACCGGACTGCGGCTCGCCGTCGTCGCTGCTCAAGCTACCGAAGGTTGGGAGGCCCTGAAGAGCAGGACGTGTTCAGGTGAGGCCGGCCTGACCTGACTCTCGTCACGCCTTGGCCTGGCTTATAGCCCTGTCAAACCGGCGAGCCAGTTCGCCGAGCGCTTCGCGGCGTCCACCGTTGCGCCGGCGGCGCGGGTGAGATCGGTCTTGACCACGGCATAGCCGGCCTTGGTGCGGTAAAGCACGGCGCGGCCGCCATCGACCGACCCGTCGAAGGCGACAGGCTTCGCTGCTTCCGTTTCGCTGGCCGTCACCGTTCCACCGACCGGCGCGCTCGGGCGATGGTCGAGCTCGGGCGGCAGCGGGGCCATAGTTTCGACAGTGCGGTTCCTGGGCTTCAGATCCGGCCTGGAGGCTTTCGCGGCAAGCTCGGATGAAGAGGCCGAGCCCTTGACGCGGCAGATGCCCGAAACCAGCGGATAGTCGAAATTGCGCTGGTGCAGCATCTGGCTCTTCATCGCCGCCTCGCAGTCGGCGATCGTCGCCCATTTGGCCGGCGTCTCGCCGATATATTCGCACAGCTTGGCGTCGCAGTCGCAGCCGACGATGGTCATGGCGACAAGGGCGGTCTTGATCACGGTCTTGTCCCTTCGAAATTGTCTCCCCACCCCCGATTGCATCATTCCATGTCGAACAAGGCGGGATTTGGCCGCGATTGTGAAATGTGGATGACGGGAGGTTTCCGAAGGTTGCTCAGCCGGCGACTGTGACCGAAATGCTTCAGTCGTGGCGTGGACATGTTCCAATTTGGCACCGGGCTTGGCCGGCGCCGGGCGGCAGGACCGTGCCCGGCTTGCGGATGGCGGCGGCAAGCGCGCCGCGCGTCGGGCAATATGAGAATCGGTGGCTGAACAGAATGTCGCTTGCCTGCCTGGCGATACACCGCGGCGACCGCCCAGGAAAGCGCTCCCAAAAAGACAGTCGGCGCTGGGATTTCTCCCAGCGCCTCCCTGTCAGATCAGGAACCGGTCGAGGCAGCAACTTCCGTAAAGTCGTCGCGCCAGGCCAGCCTTGATTTTGACGGTCCTGCCAGTCGCCGCCCGAGGGCAACTCCCGTTCCAGACCACGCCGATCTCCACCCTTGCGGGCTTCGCCCAGCGTGCCATCGAAGGTTTTTCCCGGCCTTCATGGCAGCATCGGTCCGCCGTCGGCGTTGGCACGCTTTCCGCGGCACCCGTAGGTCTCGGCATCCGTCCCTCCAACAGGCGAACCTGCTTTCGTTCCGGGCCGTACGGGCCTCAGGAAATCCGCCTTGCGCTTTTGCCTTTCGGCTGGGGCGTTCAGTGGCCGCCTGAGATGGGTTTAACGTACGCCGGGTAACGGGTTTGGGGAATAACGGCGTGCCTGTGGATAGCGGGATTATCGGGGACCAATGGCAAAAGCTTCGGAATCCGCCAGCCGAACCCCTTAGACAGCCTGCCCCGCTTTTTCTGTGACCCTGGACGCTTGAGCCTTGCCCCGTCGCCTTGTCCGCGTTTCAATGCCGGCAAAAGAGTTTGGGCCGGCAAAGGATCTTGGGCGCCAGCGCCGACTCTACCGCGCATAGTGCGCGACTTGCCTCGGGGGAGGTCGGCTTGAAGGTCGGGGTGGTTCTCAATCCGATTGCCGGAGGCGGCAGGCTCAAGCGGCATTGGGCGGAGGTGGCGGCGTCGCTCACCAGGAATTTCGGTGATTTCGACCTGCGCGAGACGCAGGCCAGCGGCGATGCCGAGCGGCTGGCGATCGACCTTGCCGCCGGCGGATGCGACCTGGGGATCGCGGCAGGCGGTTACGGCACCGCCAGCGAGGTTGCCTACGGGCTGCTGCAGGCACAGCAGGAGTCCGGCCGCGAAAGCGCGCTGGGGCTTCTGCCTTGCGGCACCGGCATCGACTTCGCGCGCGGGCTCGGCCTGCCGCGCGGCATCGACGCCACGCTCAAGCGGATCGCCGACGCCAAGGTCCGCAAGATCGACGCCGGCCGCATCGGCTACATCGACGACCATGGCGCGCTGGCCAGCCGCCACTTCATCAACATCGCCAGCCTGGGTCTGTCCGGCGCGACGGATCGCGCCGTCAATGCCGACAAGCGGAAGGGCAGGGTGTCGGCCAAGGCGCTGTTCTTCTGGCGCACCGTGCTGGAATTCGTCCGCTACCGTTTCCAGGACGTCAGGATCACCATCGACGACGGCGAGCCGATCGAGGCGCGCATGGCGCTGGTGGCGGTGGCCAATGGCAAATTCTTCGGCGGCGGCATGATGATCGCCCCGGACGCCGAACTCGCCGACGGCCAGTTCGACATCGTCATCCTGCGCGCCGCCGGCAAGCTCGGCCTGATAAGGGACATCCGCCTGCTCTATGGCGGCCGGCACCGCAACCATCCGGCAATCACCATCCTGAGGGGGCGCAAGGTGCTGGTCGAGCCGTTGGGCGATATCGAGAAGAACGGCGCGCTGGTCGACATAGACGGCGAGTCGCCGGGCCGGATTCCGGCGACTTTCGAAATCCTGCCGGGGGCGCTGATGCTGAGGGGTTGATTTAGCTGGCTGAGGAGCTGATTCAACCTGTGTGGTCACGTGACTGAAATAGCTGACTAATTTTCGCCGGCTACATCTCCAGCCTGGCCGGGAAGCCCGGCGCGCGTAGCTCCGTCCCGACAGCATCCTCGAGCAGCTTGACGATCTGGGTCGACCAGGCATCGCCGCCATAGACGCGCTTGCCTTCCTCGAAGATCGCGTTGACGCGGGTCGCCAGATCGAGCGGCGCGCCGAAATCCCTGCCCATGGCCAGCGCGAAGCCCAGGTCCTTCAGCGCCAGGTCCATGGTGAAGCCGATGTCGTAGGAGCCGTTGAGCACCAGCTGGCTTTCGGTCTCGTGGACGAAGCTGTTGCCGGAGGAGGCGACGATGGCGTGGTAGGCCTGGGCGAGCTCAAGCCCGCCCTGCTTAGCCACCCTGAGCGCTTCGCCGCACGCGACCAGATGGATGAAGGCCAGCATGTTGGTGATCACCTTGATGACCGCCGCCGAGCCGATCGGGCCCATCAGGAAAGACTTCGCGCACATCGCCTCGATGGCCGGCCGGTGGCGTTCGTAGAGCGCGGCATCGCCGCCGACCAGAGCGGTGATCCTGCCCGCTGCGGCCAGATGCACGCCGCCGGTCACCGGACATTCCAGCGTCTCGATGCCTTTGGTCGAAGCAAGTGCTGCGAGCCGCAGTATCTCGTCGCGGCCATTGGTCGACATCTCGATCCAGGTTCCGCCGGCGGGCAGGCCCTGAAGCAATCCGTCGGGGCCGGCGAGCACCGCCTCGCTGACCTTCGGCGAGGGCAGGCAGGTAATCGCATTGCCGGCGCGGGCCGCTGCCTCGGCCGGGCTGGCCGCCGCCGTGGCGCCGAGCGCGACGAGGCGCTCGACCGCCGCCAGGTCGCGGTCGAAGACGGTGACGGCAAAGCCGTTGCGCAACAGGCTGGCGGCAAGGTTGCCGCCGAGATGGCCGAGGCCGATGAAGGCGTAAGCTTGGGTCACGGCATCAACGGCGTCTGCATCATCTGCAGGTGCAGCTCCTTGCCGCTATAGGGGTGCGCGTCGCAGACCGCCTCGTCGAGCTCGACGCCGAGGCCCGGCTCCTTCGACGGGATGACATTGCCGTCCTGCCATTCGATCTTCTTCTTGAGCAGCGTGGCGTGGAAACCGTCCCACTGCTTCAGCGATTCCAGGATGAGGAAGTTGGGCAGCGTGACGGCAAGCTGGATGTTGGCGGCGCCGACGATCGGGCCGCAATAGCAATGCGGCGCCACCTGGATGTGGTAGGCCTCGGCCATGGCAGCGATCTTCTTGGTCTCGAGTATTCCGCCGGAGCGGCCGAGATCCGGCTGCAGGATGGTCGCCGCGCGGTTCTCTATGACGCGGGCGAATTCGGATTTCGTGGTCAGCCGCTCGCCGGTGGCGACGGGAATGGAGGTCGCGCGGGCGACTTGCGCCATCACCTCGGGCATGTCCGGCGGCACCGGCTCCTCGAACCACAGCGGATCGTAAGGCTCGATGGCGCGGGCAAGGCGTAGCGCCCCCGAGGCGGTGAACTGTCTGTGCGTGCCGAAGAGTATGTCTGCGCGGGTGCCGACAGCCTCGCGGATCGCCTTGATCATGCGCGCTGAAAGGTCGATGTCGATCAGGCGCGGCTGGTGACCGTCATAGGCGGTGTAGGGGCCGGCCGGGTCGAGCTTCACGGCGTTGAAGCCCTGCTCGACATATTCGAGCGCGCAGGCGGCGGCCATGTCGGGGTCGTTGTAGACATTCTGGCCGCGCGCGTCTTCCGAATGGACGCTGCCGGTGTGCGGATAGAGATAGGTGTAGGAACGCAGCGTCTCATGCACCTGGCCGCCGAGCAGCTTGTAGACCGGCTTGTTCGCCTCCTTGCCGACGATGTCCCAGCAGGCCATCTCCAGCGCCGAGAAGCAGCCCATGCCGGAGACGTCGGGGCGTTGCGTGAAGCCGGAGGAATAGATGCGGCGGAACAGGTTCTCGATGTCGTGCGGATCGCGGCCGATCAAGTAGCGTTCGGCCATGTCCTCGATCATCCTGGCCGTGACATGCGCCGAGAAGGTCGCGTTGTAGGCCTCGCCGTAGCCGACCACGCCGCCGTCGGTGGTGAGCTTGACGAAGATGAAATACTTGCCGCCGATGCCGGGCGGCGGGTTGCCGACAACCCAGGTCTTTACGTCGGTGACTTTCATTTGTGATCCTCCAGAACCAGGTCGGCGCCTCTCCATCCGGTCAGGATCGAAGCGGCGTTGGTGTTGCCCGTGATGTTGTCGGGGAAAATCGAAGCGTCGATGACGCGCAGGGCGTCCAGCCCGTGAACCTTCAGCCGCGGATCGACGACGGCGCGCGCGGCGTCCGGTCCCATGCGGCAGGTCGAGACCGGGTGATAGACCGTGCCCGAGCGTTTCCGGAAATCCTGGATCAGGTCGGCGTCCGATTTTATCGACGGGCCAGGCAGGACCTCTTCCTCGATGATCTCGGCCATGGCCGGCATGGAAGCGATCCTGCGCACGAACTTCACCGCCGCCAGCATTTCATCGACGTCGGCGTTGGTCGAATAGGCGTTGGGCGTGATCCTGGGATAGTCGCGCGGATTATTCGAGCGGATCATGATCTCGCCGCGGCTCGAGGGCCGGCAGTTGGACAGGCCGATCGAGAAGCCCGGCCAAGGGTCGGGCGTCAGGATCGGGCGCTCGCCGCTCTTCGGGATGACGGTGGAGAAGGCCTGGAAATAGAGCTGCATGTTCGGCCGCGCCATCGACGGGTCGGTGCGGAAGAAGCCGCCGGCATTGTTCATCGACAGCGACAGCGGACCGGAGCGCAACAGAATGTATTGCATGCCGACCAGGAGCTTGCCCCACCACGGCCGCAGGGTCTGGTTGAGCGTCGGCAGCTTGCCTTTGAAAGTGTAGTTGATGCCGACGTGGTCCTGTAGATTGGCGCCGACATTGCCGTTGGCGTGGACGACCGGGATGCCGAGGCCGGCCAGCAGCGCCGAAGGGCCGATGCCGGACAGCTGCAGCAGTTGCGGCGAGTTGATCGAGCCGCCCGACAGGATCACCTCGCGGCCGGCGCGAGCCGTCTTCTTCTCGCCGTTCTGTTCATATTCGACGCCGCTGGCGCGCTTGCCCTCGAACAGGATCCTCGTCGCCAGCGCGTTGGTCTCGACACGGACATTGCCGCGCTTCATCGCCGGCCGCAGGAAGGCGCGGGCCGCCGACATGCGGCGCCCGTTCCTGGTCGTGATCTGGTAGACGCCGACGCCTTCCTGGGAGGCGCCGTTGAAGTCCGGATTGAACGGCAGCCCGGCCTGCTCGGCGGCGGCGAGATAGCGCTTGGTCAGCGGGTGCACCGCGCGCGAACAATCGGTGACGTGCAGCGGTCCGCCGGTGCCGCGCCACTGGTCGGCGCCAGCCTCGTTGTCCTCCATCGCCTTGAAGGAAGGCAGGAGGTCGTCATAGGCCCAGCCCGGATTGCCGGCGGCGGCCCAGGCATCGAAATCCTCCCGCGCGCCGCGGATGAAGACCATGGCGTTGATCGAGCTGGAGCCGCCGAGCAGCTTGCCGCGCGGCCAGTGATCGGCATTGCCGGCGAGGCCGGGATCCGGCTCGGCCTTGTAGTTCCAGTTGACGGCCGGGTCGAAGAAGGTCTTGCCGTAGCCGAGCGGCATCTGCACGTATAAGCGCTGGTCGGTTCCGCCGGCCTCAAGCACCAGCACCGAGAAGCGGCCCGAGGCCGACAGTCTGTCGGCAACCACCGAACCGGCCGAACCGGAGCCGACGATAATGAAATCATAAGTCTGCATGATGGAAGGGCGGCCTCCGCAATTTCGGGCTTACCCTAGACATTGCCGGCTTGTGGCGTCGCCACGGCTTCCGGCATGGCTTGTGAAAAAAGCGACCGGCGCGGTGGCGCGCATTTCGCTTTCACCAGAGCTTGCGACATGACGGTCGCATTGATACGCAACGGCAACTGACCTTTGAGGATCTCGCCATGGTGCATTACGCGGACGGAAAACCCCTCGGCGATCTCACGCTGCGGACGCTCGCCATGCCCTCCGACGCCAATGCGGCCGGCGACATCTTCGGCGGCTGGGTGATGGCGCAGATGGACCTTGCCTGCGGCATCCGCGCCGCCGAGCGCGCCAAGGGCCGCGTCGTGACGGCGGCGGTCAAGGAGATGTCCTTCGCCAAGCCGATGAAGGTTGGCGACACGCTCTGCATCTACACCCATGTCGAGCGCGTCGGCCGCACCTCGATGGTGCTCAAGGTCGAGGCCTGGGCGCAGCGCTACCTTTCCGATCTGATGGAAAAGGTCACCCATGCCGACTTCGTCATGGTGGCGCTCGACGGCGAGGGCAAGCCGAAGCCGGTTCCGGCCGAGAGCTGACGGATACCGATTCTCCCCAGGCTTGCCGTTTTGTAACAACGCCCGCGCGGGAGATGCGCTTCGCGACATCCAATGGTTGCCTTCGCGCCCCATTTTGAGGTCGCGAGGGGGAAAACAATGCGTCAACACATGCTGAACGGCTGGCTCGTGGCAGCCCTTGTCGCCCTGGTCTGCCTGCTCGGCATAACGGCCTATATGGAGGTCAGGAAAGACCTTCCACGCGTCGCCTGCATGAGGGATCTGAAGGCGGCGGACAAGAGGCCGGTGCAATTGGAAAGCTGCCCGACGGCGTGCTGCAACGGTACCGCTCCAAGCGCCTGATCGGTGGCCGGCCAAGACTGTCATTCCTTGTCGAGACGGTTGCTCGGAGACGACGTCGAGGCTGGCGTCGAGGCCGCGGCGGATCCGGTCAAAGCCGGAAGGCGCGACACGGCCGGCACTGAGCCGCACGGTTCATCCAATGGTTCATAAACCATTGAACT
>JAFKFE010000633.1:0-2707 GCA_017308345.1 Alphaproteobacteria bacterium
CGTAGAAGCCGAAGCCGGCGACGATGGCCAAAGCGAAGGCGGCGAGCGTCAGCACGGTCAGCGTGACCTGACGCGTCAACGGGCTGTTGTCGTGGCGTGCGCTCATCAGGTCCCCGGCCGGCTCTCCTGGCGCGCCAGTCAAAGCAAATCGGGCTTAAAATCGCGTTATAATATTAGCGAGGTTTGTCCCGGCTTGACGCGCGCCGATAAGCGCTCCCCAATCGCACAATGAGTGAAACTGCAACCGAATCACGCAGCAACGCCACCGAATACACGGTGAGCGAGATTTCCGGCGCGCTGAAGCGCACTGTCGAGGATGCCTTCGGCAATGTGCGGGTGCGTGGCGAGATTTCCGGCTATCGCGGCCCGCATTCGTCCGGCCACGCCTATTTCGCGTTGAAGGACGAGCGCGCGCGGATCGATGCCGTGGTCTGGAAGACCACCATGGCGCGGCTGAAATTCCGCCCCGAGGAAGGCATGGAGGTGATCGCCAGCGGCAAGCTGACCACCTATCCCGGCAAGTCCAACTACCAGATCGTCATCGACAATCTGGAGCCGGCGGGCGCCGGCGCGCTGATGGCGCTGCTTGAGGAGCGCAAGCGCCGGCTGCAGGCCGAAGGCCTGTTCGAGGCCGGCCGCAAGCGGCGGCTGCCGTTCATGCCCAAAGTCATCGGCGTCGTCACCTCGCCCACCGGCTCGGTGATCCGCGACATCATCCACCGCATCAAGGACCGGTTTCCGCTTCACGTGCTGGTCTGGCCGGTCAGGGTCCAGGGCGAGACGACGGCCAGGGAGGTGACCGCGGCTGTGAACGGCTTCAACGCGCTGAGTTGGGAAGGTCCCATCCGCCAGCCCGACGTTCTGATCGTGGCGCGCGGGGGCGGCAGCCTCGAAGACCTCTGGGGCTTCAACGACGAAGGGCTGGCGCGGGCGGTGGCGGCGTCCGGCATCCCGGTGATCTCCGCCGTCGGGCACGAGACCGACTGGACGCTCATCGACTTCGTCGCCGACATGCGCGCGCCGACGCCGACGGGCGCCGCCGAGATCGCCGTGCCGGTCAGGGCCGACCTGGAAGCGACGCTCGCCAGCCTTGGCGCGCGGCTCAGGGCCGCCGTCTCACGCAAACTCGAGCGCAAGCAGCAGATGGTGCGCGCGGCCGCCCGTGCCCTGCCCTCGCCCGACCAGTTGCTGGCGCTGCCGCGCCGCCGTTTCGATGATGCCACGAGCCGGCTGGGCCGCGGGCTGACGGTGAATATCGAGCGCAAGCGGGCGAGCCGCGACATTGCCAGGGCGCGAGCCGCGTTCTTCGCCATCGTGCGCGAACGGCGAGCACGCTTCAGCCGCACGGCCACGAGACTGTCGCCGGCGCCGATCGTGAGGCGCCAGAAGCAGCAGGCCGACGCGTTGGCCACACTGACGCGCCGCCAGGATCAGGCGACGGCGCGGCGGCTCGACCGGCTGCGCGCGGCGCTGACCCAGGCGGACCGGCTGCTTTCGACGCTGTCGCACAAAGCCGTCCTGGCGCGAGGCTTCGCGCTGGTCAAGGACGCCGACGGCGCCGT
This sequence comes from Alphaproteobacteria bacterium, assembly GCA_017308345.1. Taxonomy (GTDB): domain Bacteria; phylum Pseudomonadota; class Alphaproteobacteria; order Rhizobiales; family Rhizobiaceae; genus Mesorhizobium. The sequence goes on from JAFKFE010000633.1 coordinate 1,563, forward strand.
CATCAAGCGGGTCGCGGAGCTGGCGCCGGGCGCGGCGCTGCAGCTCGAATTCGCCGACGGCAATGCCGAAGCCATCGCCACCAGCGGCGGGGCGCGGCCGAAGCTCGCCGCGAAATCGCCCGCGAAGGCCAAGGAACCAGGCAATCAGGGCTCGTTGTTCTGAGGTTTCCATGAGCAGCCACGATCCGCATCTTCGCACGCCTTCAGGCAAGCCGCGCCTGCGCTCCTTCGGCATCGCGCTGGACGGGACACCGGGCCGCTTCAACGCCATCACCGACGTGCCGGGCGTGTCGGTGGGCTACACGACGCTGATTTCAAGCGAGGGTCCGCTGCGTGTCGGCAACGGACCGTCTGGCGACGCCGGTATTCGCAGGCGTGTTCAGCCAGAACGGCAATGGCGAGCTGACGGGTACGCATATCATCGAGGAGACGGGCGCGTTCAACTTCCCGGTCACCATCACCAACACGCATTCCTGTGGTGTGACCCGTGACGGCACGCTGCGCTGGATGCACCAAGTGCTGCCAGCCGCGCTTGACAGCGCCTGGGGCCTGCCGGTGGCGGCCGAGACCTATGACGGCTTCCTCAACGACATCAACGGCCATCATGTCGGCTTCGACCATGTCGCCGCCGCGCTTGACGGGGCAGCGAGCGGCGCCATCGAGGAGGGCAGCGTCGGCGGCGGTACGGGAATGATCTCTTTCGGCTTCAAGGCCGGGTCCGGCACCGCCTCTCGCATCGTCGAATGGCAGGACAGGCGTTATACGCTAGGCGTGTTCGTGCAGGCGAATTTCGGCAAAAGACACAATTTCACCATTCGCGGCCGGCGCATCGGGCCGGAGCTTGTCGACCCAGCCATCCGCGAGGCGACGGCGCGCGCGGAAAAGGGTTCGATCATCGCTGTCGTCGCCACCGACGCGCCGTTCCTGCCGCATCAGATGAAGCGGCTCGCCCGGCGCGTGCCGCTCGGCATCGCCATGACCGGCGGCTACGGCTACCACAGTTCGGGCGATATCTTTCTCGCCTTCTCGACCGCCAATCCGGAGGCTGCCCAAGCGGCTTCCGGCCGCATCGCCCGGGCCGAGTTCATCCCGGATGTCGACATCGACCCGTTCTTCGACGCGGTCGTGCAAGGCGTCGAGGAGGC
>JAFKFE010000633.1:2767-4608 GCA_017308345.1 Alphaproteobacteria bacterium
CGGCTAACAGATACGGCCTGCCCGCGCCGGCACGGGCATTTTCACTCCGCCGGCGTGTCCGGTCCGGTTTCGCCGGTGCCCTCTTCGGCGGCTTCCTCGATGCGCGCGGCGATCAGTTCCTGGATGTCGCCGACCTCTTCCTGAATGTCCTCGAGCAGAATGCCTGCCTCGGCGGCCTTGGCGCAGCACTCCTTGGCGAGGGTCTCGGCCTGCTCGATCTTGATCGGCGAATGCTGGCACTGGACTTTCTCGCCAATCCATCCGCGCAAGAACTCGATCGCATGTTCACTCATACTGCTTCTTCCCTGGCGGCTAAGCCGGTTGGTAGCCATGAACGTCCGCACCCCGCGAAGGATGCATGCCCCATTCGAGCCGAGTCGGCTTCGACCGGCAAGACATCTTGCCCGTGGGACAAGAGAGCTTGCCCGTGGTCCGCGAAACCGAAGGAATGGAAGGGTTCTAGGGGCACGTTCAGATCATTGAGAATGATGGGGTTGTTGGCCGGGATCGACAGAAGGCTGCCGTTGTTGTTTTTGCTGGCTTTTTTCTATGTTCGACAGCGCATTTGTATCACGATGGGTAGCACGGACTGTGTCACAGCTTTCCGGTCAACGCTGCCCCGGCCTCGACCGGAGCAGGCGCTATATAGTGATATCCTCATGCAATGTCGACTCGGGCTGCGCCATCCGGCGGCTACCTCCCCAGAAGGTTGCGCTCGACGGTCCTCGAATGCGTCAGTATCGCGTCGCTGGCGCCACCGGACTCGCGCGCCAGTCATGCGCGCCACGGTCGCGGCCATCGAATCGGGATGTTGCCATCAAAAAGGTTCCCGTGGCCCATATGCCGCGCGACCGTGCCATCGTCCTCGAGCATGCCAAAGGCGCGCCGCACCGTGTTGCGGGCCACCAGCACTGCGCTCGTTCTGTTGCCGTAGACGCGATCAGGGCGATCATCCGGTGGCCGATGATGCCCCACGCGCCGGTCAAGGCTCCTGGTGCGCAAAGCGGGCGCACGGCCCGCAATCGAACATCGCAATTCATGCTGATCGATCAGCTTCTTGCGCGAGAGGCCGATGGTACCGTTGGCTGGGCTCGAACCAGCGACCCCCAGATCCACAATCTGGTGCTCTAACCAACTGAGCTACAACGGCACATCCCGCCTGAGCAAAATCCGAGGAGCAATCGTCTCCGGGTCCGCTCTATCGTCGGCGATGCGTCCAATACGTACTATCGGAGTCTAATTCAAGGCCTTTGATGAGGCAAAGGTCGGATCGGCGAATCCGGCCGATCCCGAATAGGCAAAAGAAAAGGCCGGCGGGAGGAGGTGCCGGCCTTTTCCTGTTCCGAGCCAGCGGGAGGAGGTGCTGGCTGGTTACCCCGGAAACAGAGGGAGGAGGTTCCGTTTCCGGGTATCTGGTTGCTCAACCCTATCGCACGACGATTTGTCTGACGAAATGCGACGTTTTGATGCATCGCAGGGTTGTGCCTAAAAATTAGGCAGCCTTGGCGTCCTTCATCGCCTTCTCGAAGGCGCTCTTGACCGGCTTGGAGACATCCTCGACCGCCTTGGTGGCGACGGTCTGGAACTCCTTGGCCTGCTCCACGGCCATTTCAGCGCGCTTGCGCAGGAAAGCGGTCTGCAACTCGACGACTTCCGAAAGGGTCTTGGCGCCGACCAGGGCCTCGAGGTGCGAGAAGCTGGCTTCGGCATTGGCGCGCAACGCGGCGATCGCCTTGAGCGAAACGTCGCTGGAGACGGCCTTGGCGGTCTCGTAGGTCGACTCCAGAACCTTCTGGGTCTCCTCGGCGCCGGTCTTCAACTTGGCATAGGCCTCTTTCGAC
>JAFKFE010001206.1 GCA_017308345.1 Alphaproteobacteria bacterium
CGGTGTCCTTGACCGTCTTCATCGGGTTGGCGACCAGGAAGGTGCCGAGCGCCGCGCCGCAGATGACCACCGCTTCCCAGGGCTGCAGCAAGACGTGCAGATGGCCGCCCATGGCCATGAAGCCGCCGAGAACGCAGCCGAGCGTCACCACAAGTCCGATCAGAATGCCCACGACAGGTCCTTCCGCATGTCACGTCGTGGATGAGGGATAGTCCTCGTGCCTTGTGTGAAGCTTGAAGCGAGGGCAACGAACGCGATTCAGCTTCGCGCAAGGAAGTGACGCTATCGTGCAGGGATAGCTTCGGCCGGAGGCGTGTCCTTGCTCAGTACCTACATCAGCTACCAGTTGATCGCCAAAGACATCAACAAATCGATCACCCAGGTCGAGCAACAGCCGACGGTCGATCGCGATACGCAATATTACCTGGCCAATATCGGCAAGGTTACATCGATCGACGATTTCGTAAACAACGACCGCCTGTTCAAATACGCCATGAAGGCTTACGGGCTGGAGAACATGGACTACGCCAAGGCCTTCATGGTCAAGGCGCTGAAGGAAGGCGTCTCCGACGCCGACAGCTTCGCCAACAAGCTGACTGACAAGCGCTACGCCCAGTTCGTCGCGGCCTTCAACTTCGCGTCCGATGGCGCCAATGCGACGGTCTACAATCCAACGCAGCAGCAGGTGACAGCGAACTACGCCACACAGGCCGAGATCGCCGGGCTCGATCCCGAATCGGATTATGTGAAAGGCGAGACGACCTACTATCTCGCCAACATCACCAAGGTGAAGTCGATCGACGACCTGATGTCGAACGACCGGCTCTACACTTACGCGCTGGCCGCGTTCGGCCTGGATTCAGCCACCGAGGACAAGGACCTGATCAAGTCCGTCCTGCAAGGCGGCGTGAAGGATCCCGACAGCGTCGCGAACCAGCAAACCAACAAGGCCTATGCCGGGCTCGCCGCCGCTTTCAACTTCGCGCAGTACGGCGACACGACGACCACTCGCGTCGCGGCGCAGCAGCCGACCGTGGACATGTATCTGCGCCAGACATTGGAAGAGAATGCCGGCAAGACCAACGAAGGCGTCCGGCTGGCGCTCTATTTCCAGCGCAAGGCGCCCGACATCACCAGCTGGTACGACGTGCTGGCCGACACCGCTTTAGCCAGCGTGGTGCGCACCGCGCTCGGCCTGCCCGATTCCTTCGCCACGGCAGACATCGACAAGCAGGCGCAGCTGTTCGAGCAGAAGCTCGACATCAAGGACTTCACCGACCCCGAAAAGCTCGGCAAGTTCCTGACCCGCTTCACCAACATGTACGAGATCGCCAACCCGACCTCGACGGCCGTGTCGTCGGTCAGCGTGCTCTTCGCGCAGCCGACCACCATCGGCATCTCCACCGATCTGATGATGGCCATGCAGCAATTGAAGTTCTGAGACGATCATGCAGGACAGCCTTTACGTCGCCCTTTCCTCTCAGATCGCGCTCGAGCGCCGTCTCGACACCATTGCCGACAACGTCGCCAATGCCTCGACCATCGGCTTTCGCGCCACCGGCGTGAAGTTCGAGGACGTCGTCTCCGGCACCGGGTCGAGGTCGGTCTCCTTCGCCTCCTCCGGCAACACCTATCTTTCCGGCGCGCATGGGGCTCTGACCGAAACCGGCAACCCGTTCGACTTCGCCGTCCAGGGCGACGCCTGGTTCGCCATCGAGACGCCCGCCGGCACGGTGATGACGCGCGACGGCCGTTTCTCCATGAACGAGAACGGCGAACTGATGTCGATCGAAGGCTATCCTGTGCTGGACGGTGGCGGCGCCCCGATCCAGCTCGACCCGCGCAACGGCCCGCCCAAGGCGGGCGCCGACGGGTCGCTGAGGCAGAACGACCAGTTGGTCGGAGCTCTCGGCCTCTACAATTTCGACCCGGGCGAGAATTTCGTCCGCTACGGCAATTCAGGCATCGTTCCGGCGCGCACGCCCGAACCCGTCACCGATCGTTCGGATGTCGGCATCGCGCAGGGATTTGTGGAAGAGTCGAACGTCAACCCGGTGCTGGAAATGACCCGGCTGATCCAGGTGCAGCGCGCTTTCGAGAACACGGCGGCGCTGATGCGGCAGACCGATTCCTCCACCGACGACGCGATCAAGACGCTCGGCTCGAAGTGACGGCATGACGACCGGCTCGTCCCTGTTGCGCGCTTCCGAGGGCCCGGCGGATTCCGGAAGGACGGACAGGCTGGCCGCGCTCGAACGCGTCTGGCGCCGGTTCGACGATCCGCAGGCGCTGCTGTCGCGCGGCGGCCGCATCGTCGAGATATCGCCCACGCATTACAAGGTCCGTGGCGTCTCCGGAATTGCTAGGCTCGGCGACATCGTGGAGCAGCGCGGCAAGGCCGGCGCGCGACGCGGCGAGATCGTCAAGATCGGCAGCGACGAAGTCGTGATCGCGCCTTTCGAGCGTAGCGCCGATGCAGGTATCGGCGACGCCGTTTTCCGCCGCGGCCCCCTCGCGGTCACGCCGCATGTCTCATGGCGCGGGCGCGCCATCGATGCCTTGACCCGAGCCATCGACGGCGGCCCGCCGCTGATCAGGCCGAATGCCGCCGATGTCACCCACGGCGCGACGCCGGGCGCCTTGTCGCGCCAGCGTGTCGGCACCGGCTTCCTCACCGGAGTCCGGGTGATCGACATTTTCACCCCGCTCTGCTTCGGCCAGCGGCTCGGCATCTTCGCCGGTTCCGGCGTCGGCAAGTCGACGCTGCTTGCCATGCTCGCCGGCGCCGAGGCCTTCGATACGGTGGTCGTGGCGCTGATCGGCGAGCGCGGCCGTGAGGTGCGCGAGTTCCTCGAGGATACGATCGGCGCCGAGAGCATGGCCAAGACGATCGCCGTCGTCGCCACCAGCGACGAGAGCGCCATGATGCGCCGGCGCGCGCCAGACACCGCCATGTGCGTGGCCGAGCATTTCCGTGACCAGGGCCATCGCGTGCTCCTGGTGCTGGATTCCATCACCCGCTTCGCGCATGCGCTGCGCGAGGTTGCGACGGGAACCGGCGAGCCGCCGGTCGCGCGCGGCTATCCGGCCTCGGTCTTCACCGACCTGCCGAAGCTGCTCGAACGCGCCGGTCCGGGAGCCGAGGGCCCTGGGGTTAAAGGTAGGGGTTCGATCACCGCCATCATTTCCGTGCTGGTCGACGGCGACGACCACAACGATCCCGTGGCCGACTCGGTGCGCGGCATCCTCGACGGCCACGTCGTGCTCGACCGCGCGCTTGCCGAGCAGGGCCGCTATCCGCCGGTCAATCCGCTGTCGTCGATCTCGCGCCTTGCCGACAAGGCCTGGAGCGCCGAGCAGCGCATGCTGGTGACAAAGCTGAAATCGATGATCGCGCGCTTCGAGGATACGCGCGACATCCGCCTGCTGGGCGCTTACCAGAGCGGCGCCGATGCCGAGCTCGACAACGCGGTGCGCCAGGTGCCGCTGATTTACGAGGCGCTCACGCAATCGCCGAGGGACCGCGCGTCGGTTGATCCGTTCGCCGATCTCGCCCGCCATCTCAAGGGGAAGCTGAATGGCGATCAAGGAGACTGAACTCCAATATACCGAGCGCATGCTGCGCGACATGCTTGCCGAGGCGGAGGCGGCGGAGCGGGCTGAGGCCGACCAGGCAAGAATTGCCAGGGACAAAGCCGCGCGCGCCAGGACGGAGAAGACGGCGGCTGTTCTGATGAGAGCCGACAGGCCGCATTTGCCCAGGACTTCCGTCGGCGATACCGCCGCCGATGCGACGCAGGCCAACCGCGATTCGTTGCTGGATGGACTTTTTCCCCGCACCGAGTGGCCGGAGCCGCCAAAAGCCCAATTCCCGCGCCTGGCCGACAGGAGCGCCGACCGGCGCAGCGATTTCGTCATCGCCGCGCTCGGCATCACGCTCGGCCTGATCTGCGCATTGTTTCCCTGGTACATCTTCTTCAACCAGGAGCAGTTCGGCGTCCAGACCATCAAGTTCGGCGGCAGCGGCAGCAATTCGGGACGCGCGGGCGGCGGCGTTGTCACGCAAGGCAGCGGACCGCTGACGGCAAAGGACATTCCCAATTCCGATATCGACCTGTTTGCCACCGGGACGGTGCAGGACGATCCCGCGCCGGCGCCCGGCGACCAGCCCTTCCCCGCCCCCGCTTCGGAATTCAAGATGGTGCATGTCGCCAACGGCCGGGCCATGATCGAGGACGATACGGGCCTGTGGATCGTTCAGCGCGGCTCCATCCTGCCGGATTCCAGCCGTGTCGCCTCGATCGAGCAGCGCGGCGGCAAGTGGGTGATCGTCACCAGCACCGACAAGGTGATCCAGCTCTCCAAGTAACGGCGCCGGGCCTGACAGGCTCATCCCGCGCAAGGTCCGCGCAAGACTGGCCGCCTAGTCTTGTCCGTACTTGCCCGGGAGATTCCCATGGAACCCGTAAATCTTTTCGATCTCGCCACGCGACAGTCGCAATGGCTGGCCGTGCGCCAGTCGGCGATTGCCTCCAACATCGCCAATGCCAACACGCCGGGCTACACGGCCAACGATGTCGAGCCGTTCGAAAAGGTCCTTGACCGGACCGCGGTGAAGCTGGTGGCCACGGAGGCGGGCCATCTTGGCGCCGAAACGGCCAATGCCGGCTTCAACGTCAAGCCGGAGGACCCCAACGGCGCGATCATGCCGTCGAAGAACACCGTCGTTCTCGAACAGGAGCTGATGAAGGCCGGCGAGGTCCGCCGCTCCTTCGAGCTCAACACGGCGATCGTCAAAGCCTTCCATTCGATGATGACGATGGTGGTGAAGAGCTGATCATGGACGCCCTCACTGCAGCCCTCAAAGTCGCGGCATCAGGCCTGGGCGCCCAGTCGGAGCGCCTGCGCGTGGTTTCGGAAAACCTCGCCAACGCCCAGTCGACCGGCAGCACGCCCGGTGCCGATCCCTATCGTCGCAAGACGATCACCTTCCAGTCGGAGGTCGACCGCGCAACCGGCGGCTCGCTGGTGGAAGTCAGCTCGATCTCCCGCGATCCGTCGGACTTCCCGATCGAATTCCAGCCCGGCAACGAAGCCGCCGATGACAAAGGGTACGTCAAGATGCCCAACGTCAACACGTTGGTCGAAATGGCCGACATGAGTGAGGCGAACCGCTCCTATGAAGCCAACCTGCAGGTCATCAAGCAGGCTCGCGATCTGATTTCCATGACCATCGACCTGATGAGGAACCAGTAAATGATCGGCGGTATCGGGGCACTACAGTTCAAGACGGCGGTCGATGGAGCGGATCAGGCTTCACCGGGTTTGCTTCAAGGCGGCGTCGGGACACAGGCCGGCGACAGCGTCGGCAGCACCTTCGCCGAGGTCCTCAGCCAGGCAGCGACGAAGACGGTCAACACGCTGCAGGGCGCCGAACAGATGTCGATACAGGCGCTCAAGGGCGACGCCGACACGCGTCAGGTCGTCGATGCGGTGCTGAGCGCCCAGCAGGCGCTGCAGACGACCATCGCGATCCGCGACAAGGTCGTCTCGGCCTATCTCGAAATCAGTCGCATGAGTATCTAGGAACCGCGTCATGAAAGCACTCGCCATCGCCGCCACCGGCATGAACGCCCAGCAGACCAATCTGGAAGTCATTGCCAACAACATCGCCAACATCAACACCACCGGCTACAAGCGGGCCCGCGCCGAATTTTCCGACCTCCTCTACCAGGTCGACCGCACGCAGGGCGTGCCCAACCGCTCGAATACCTCGCTGGTGCCGGAAGGCGTGTCGATCGGCCTTGGCGTCAAGACGACGGCGGTTCGCAACGTTCATACCCAGGGCGAGCTGGCCAGCACCGGCAACAGCTTCGACCTGGCTTTGACCGGCAGGGGCTGGTTCCAGATCGAGGGCGCCGACGGTGGCACGCTCTACACCCGCGCCGGCGCCTTCAACACCAACGCCACCGGCCAGCTCGTGACGGTGGACGGCGCCAACGTCATCCCGGCCATCACAGTGCCGACCGACGCGGTCGAGGTGATCGTCAACAAGACCGGCCAGGTCTTCGCCCGCCTCGACGGCCAGACCGATTTGCAGTTGCTCGGCCAGCTCCAGATCGTCAACTTCGCCAATGAGGCGGGGCTGGCGCCGCTTGGCGACAACCTCTTCCAGGAAACGGCTGCCTCTGGCCCGGCCAATGTCGGCGTACCAGGCGATCCCGGCTTCGCCACGATCCAGCAGGGTTATCTGGAATCCTCCAACGTCGATCCGGTCAAGGAAATCACCGAGCTGATCTCGGCGCAGCGCGCCTATGAAATGAACTCCAAGGTCATCCAGGCAGCCGACGACATGGCCTCGGTTGTCTCCAAGAACATCAGGTAACGGATGATGGCCGAGCCGATCTCCTCCGCATTCCGCCGCGCCGCGCTGGCCGCCGTCCTGGTGGCCGCCGGCACGCCGGCTCTAGCGCAGGACACGACCGGTCAGTCGGCGAACCAGATTGCCGCCGGCCAGGCGGTCGGCGAGGCCGTGCTGATCCCCAACCGGGTCATCTATCCCGGCGAGACAATCGAGTCCGCCTCGCTCAAGCAGGTGACGCTGATCCCCGGCAAGCACAAGCCGGACGGCATGGCGACGCGTTCCGAGGAGCTCCAGGGCAAGGTCGCCAAGCGCACGCTTCTGCCCGGCCGCTACATCCCGGTCACCGCCATCCGCGAAGCCTGGCTGGTCGAACAGGGCGCTTCCGTGCAGGTTTATTTCACCGCCGGCGCGCTGACCATTTCGGCGGCCTGCGTCACGCTGCAGCCAGGCGCGGCTGGCGACCAGATCAAGATCCGCAACATCGACAGCGGCAAGATTATCTCCGGCACGGTGATGACCGACGGCACCATCAAGGTCGGCGCTTCGTGATGCGCGCCTTCGTCCTTCTGCTCGCCGCGGCCATCGGTATTCAGCCGGCATTGGCGGATGGGTTGACGCCCAAGGCCAAGCGCGAGCTGGCGCAGAAAAATGGCGGCGTCTACGACGATCCGGAATACGATCCGGCCACGACCCAGCGCATGTTCCGCGTTTCCACCGGGCCAAGCACGCTGCCGCCCGGCCAGGTCGCCGCGCGCATCAAGGACATCGCCCAGCTGCAGAGCGCGCGCGACAACCAGCTCGTCGGCTACGGCCTGGTCATCGGCCTTGCCGGCACCGGCGACAGCCTGCGCAACTCGCCGTTCACCGAACAGTCGATCCGCGCCATGCTGGAGAATCTCGGCATTGCCACCGAGGGCGGCAGCGCGCGCGCCAAGAATGTGGCCGCCGTCATCGTCACGGCCAACATGCCGCCCTTTGTCCAGTCGGGCGCCCGCATCGATATCGACGTCTCCTCGATGGGCGACGCCACCTCGCTTACCGGCGGCACGCTTGTGATGACCCCGCTGAAGGCCGCCGATGGCGAGATCTATGCCGTCGGCCAAGGCTCGGTGATCGTCGGCGGCTTCACCGCCCAGGGCCAGGCCGAGCAGTTGACGCAGGGCGTGCCCACAGCCGGCCGCGTGCCGAACGGCGCCATTGTCGAGCGCGCCGTGCCGGCCGAGTTCGATGACCAGGGGGTGCTGACGCTGCAGCTGCGCAATCCCGATTTCTCGACCGCCATCCGCATCGCCGACGCCATCAACGACTACACTTCGCAGCGTTTCGGCATGCGGGTCGCCGCCGAGCGGGATGCCCGCACGGTGCAGATCAGGCGGCCGAGGAACGTCTCCGCCGCGCGTTTCTATGCGGAGATCGAAAACCTCGTTGTCGAGTCCGACGCCCCTGCCCGCGTCGTCATCGACGAGCGCACCGGAACCATCGTCATCGGCAACAATGTCAGGATCTCGCGCGTGGCGATCAGCCACGGCACGCTTACCGTGCGCATCACCGAGGCGCCGCGGGTCGTCCAGCCCGAACCCTTCTCCAAGGGCCAGACCGCGGTGGAACCATCCACGGCGATCGACGCGAGCCGGCCCAACGCGCGCGTCGCCGTGCTCGATGGCCCCGATCTCGAAACGCTCGTCTCCGGCCTCAATCGCCTCGGCGTGAAGCCCGACGGCATCATAGCCATCCTGCAAGGCATCAAATCGGCCGGCGCCCTGCAGGCCGACCTGGTTCTCCAATAGGAACGCCGATGATCGCGCTTTTCTCCTCAAGACTGCATCGCGGCCCAGGACTTCGCCTCGGGACCGGGCTCCTCGCCATTGGCGCGATCGTCGCGCTAACCAGCGGCGTCGTCCGCGCGGATGAAGTGCGCCAGGTGCTGCCCGGCGGTCAGGCGGCGGTTGAGCCGGCCCAGCTTACCCGGGAAACCGCGCCGGTTCAGGCGGCCGCGCTCACGGGCGGAAAGGCGCCTGACGAAAGCGAGATCCAGCGCTTCTGCTCCAACATCGCGGACGCCGCGCGCGACCGCCGCTACGCCTTGCAGGCCGAGGAGCTGAAACAGCTGCAGACCGGCATCGACGAGCGCATGAAGGCGCTCGACGCAAAGCGGGCCGAATACGAGGAATGGCTGAAGCGCCGCGAAGTGTTCCTGGCACGCGCCGAGGATGGCGTCGTCAAGATCTATGCCGACATGAAGCCGGACGCCGCCGCCGAGCGGTTGGCGATGGTCAATGCCGAGCTCGCGGCAGCCATCCTGATGAAACTCGATTCGCGCAAGGCCGGCGTCATCCTGAACGAAATGGACCAGAAGGCGGCGGCGACGCTCACCGGCATCATGGCCAGCGCGGCGCGAAGGGTTGATCCGTCATGAAGTTGAAGTTGCTTGCCCTGATCGCTATCGCCTCCCTCGCCGGATGCGGCACCGATCCCAAGGAGATCAACAGGGAGCCCGCCTTGTCTCCGGTCGGTTCCGGAATTGCCGCGGGCGGCTCCGGTCCTTACAGCTACCCCGAGCCGCCTGCTTCGCGGCCGAAGAAATTCTCGCTGTGGGATGATCGCCAGAGCCGGCTCTTCACCGACCCGCGCGCGCTGCGCGCCGGCGACATCCTGACCGTCAACATCAAGCTCAACGACAGGGCCAATTTCAAGAACCAGAACGACCGCAGCCGCACCGCCGCGCGCAAGCTCGGTTACGACATCAATCTCGGCTGGGAAGCGGCGAGCACAAGCGGCAAGGGCGACGCCGGCCTAAGCTCCAGCACCGAGACCAACGCCGACGGCGAGATCAAGCGCTCGGAAGATATCGCGCTCAATGTCGCCGCGGTCGTGACCGAGGTGCTTCCCAACGGCAATCTGATGATCAGGGGCTCGCAGGAAGTCCGCGTCAACTACGAGCTTCGGGTCCTCACCATCGCCGGCATGGTGCGTCCGTCCGACATCGGCGCGGAGAACACCATCCCATACGAGCGCATCGCCGAGGCGCGTATCTCCTATGGCGGTCGAGGCCGCGTGAGCGAGGTCCAGCAGCCGGCCTATGGCCAGCAGGTCCTGGATCAGGTTCTTCCCTTCTAGGGCCGGGAGAGCGCGACCGTGGCCAATGTCGAGCAGGTCCAGCCCAAGAAGGGACCTTCCCTGGTCATCCAGCTCGCCATGCTGCTGGTCATGACCGGTGCTGCCATCGGCATGGGCTGGGTTTCCGGTGGCTATCTCAAGCAGGGTGAGACGCCGGCGCCAGTGCCCTCGGCGCCGGAGAATGCCGGCACGGCGGAGAAGCCCGGCGAAGCCGGCAAGGCGACCGCCGGGCCAACGCTGATTCAACTGGCGCCGATCACCACCAATCTCGCCTCGCCGTCGGACGTGTGGATCCGGCTGGAGGCATCGCTGCTCTATGACGCCCCGCAGCCGCCGGAAATGACCGAGCAGATCCACCAGGATCTGCTCGCCTACGTGCGTACGCTCAAGCTGCATCAGATCGAGGGTGCCAGCGGCTACCAGCACCTCAAGGCCGATCTCGACGAGCGCGCCGCACTGCGCAGCGGCGGCCACGTCAAACAGGTTCTCGTCAGGACGATGCTGCTCGAATGAGAAAGTTCCTCATAGCCACGGCGCTGATCGTCGTCACCACCTCCGTCGCCGCGGCCCAGCAGCTCGATCTCGGCGGCATCGGCAAGGCCGACGGCACGACCGTCGGCTATCTGATCCAGATGTTTGGCCTGCTCACCGTGCTTTCAGTGGCGCCGGGCCTTCTGATCATGGTGACGAGCTTCACCCGCTTCGTCATCGCCTTCTCGATCCTGCGGGCCGGCATCGGCTTGCAGTCGACGCCGGCCAACCTGATCCTGATCTCGCTGTCGCTGTTCATGACCTTCTATGTCATGGCGCCGACCTTCGACCAGGCGTGGAACACCGGCGTGAAGCCGCTGATGGACAACCAGATCACGCAGGCCGAGGCATTCGAGAAGATTTCCGGTCCTTTTCGCGACTTCATGCTGCACAACGTGCGCGACAAGGATTTCGACCTCTTCGCCGACCTCGCCCGCGAGCGCGGCCAGACCGTCTCGCGCGAGACCGTCGACCTGCGCATCCTGGTGCCGGCCTTCATGATCTCGGAAATCCGGCGCGGCTTCGAGATCGGCTTTCTCATCGTCCTGCCGTTCCTCGTCATCGACCTCATCGTCGCCACCGTCACCATGGCCATGGGCATGATGATGCTGCCGCCGACGGTGGTGTCGCTGCCGTTCAAGATCCTGTTCTTCGTGCTTATCGACGGCTGGAACCTTTTGGTCGGCAGCCTGGTTCGATCCTTCACCTGACACCGCAAAAAACCGGCGCCGGATATTCGCTCGAATTTTAGGCAATATATTTTCGATTAACCCTGCGATTTAGGTCTTTGGTAGGGACTAGCCCGCATATTGCTCGCAGATGGCGGGTGATCGGGTTCCACAGATCATTGGCATGATGCCGCACCGTCATACCGGACATGCCGGTATGTAAAAAAAATCCGTGTAAAAATAGGGTACGTGTACCATGTCCAGTATCATGACGAACGCCTCGGCGTTGACCGCGCTGCAGAGCTGGAACGCCACCCAGAAGAACCTCGACACCACCCAGGCCCGCATCTCGACGGGCTATCGCGTTTCCCAGGCTTCGGACAACGCCGCTTACTGGTCGATCGCCACCACCATGCGTTCCGACAACCAGGCCATGTCCACCGTTTCGGACGCGCTCGGCCTCGGCGCCTCGAAGGTCGACACCGCCTACACCGGCATGGACAGCGCGATCACGACCATCAACCAGATCCAGCAGAAGCTGACCGCGTCCTACGGCCAGACGGATGCTTCGAAGGAAAAGACTCAGGTCGAAATCAAGGCCCTTCAGGACCAGTTGAAGGCCTACGCCGACGGCGCCACCTTCTCCGGCACGAACATGCTGTCGGTCAACAGCGGCGCCACCGCCACGACCGCGGCCGACGTCAAGATCGTTTCGGCCTTCAACCGCAGCGCCACTGGCGCGGTTTCGATCTCGACGATCGACGTCAACGTGGAAAGCATCAAGCTGTATGAAGCCGGCACCGCCGTGGGCGTGTCGAAGGGTATCCTCGACGCCAACCGCCTCGGCACCGATGGCAGCGTCGTAGCTGCGGCCTCGGCGCCGACGCTGGGCGCTGCTGCTGCGGCCACCGACACCTACACGGTCGCCGGCCTGGCGATCTTCTCCGGCACCACCGCTGCGAGCGACAGCCAGATCCAGCAGATGATGAACGTCGTCGACGCCGCGCTCAAGGACATGACGAACGCCGCCACCAAGCTCGGCGCCGCCAAGAGCTCGATCGACCTGCAGAAGACCTTCACCTCGAGCCTGATGGACTCCATCGACCGCGGCGTCGGCCAGCTCGTCGATGCCGACATGAACAAGGAATCGACCCGCCTCCAGGCTCTGCAGGTTCAGCAGCAGCTCGGCGTCCAGGCGCTGTCGATCGCCAACAGCTCCTCGCAGTCGATCCTGTCGCTCTTCCGCGGCTGATCGCCCAAAAGACGGCTACATCGGACAATCGGGCCGCGCCGAAAGCGCGGCCCGATTTGCGTTGGGGCGGCTCACCGTCTCACGGTGACGGCAAACAGCTTCATTTCATTTTTGAAGCAATTGCGCGCGGCAAAACCTTTGCTTGGAATTATTCTCGCTCAAGGTTCGCGCAATCCTCGTTTCTTAACTTCTCAAAGCCGAGTTTTAACAGGCCATTAACCATATCGGGCTAGGTATGGTTAACCAATGACTTAGGTCGTCGAATCGGCCCGACCGGCACGATCGCGACCCGTGGGCAGGCCGAGACCCGGCCTGTGTGGCATGCCGGCTTTTGAGAAGGAGCGAGTTTCTTGGCGAGCATCATGACGAACGCTGCGGCGTTGACTGCACTTCAAAGCCTCAACGCCACCAACAAATCGCTCCAGCAGACCCAGGCCCGTATCTCGACCGGCTACAGGGTCTCCGAAGCCTCCGACAACGCCGCCTACTGGTCGATCGCCACCACGATGCGCTCCGACAATTCGGCGCTCTCGACCGTGCAGGACGCGCTCGGCCTCGGCGCTTCGAAGGTCGACACCGCCTATACCGGTATGAACAACGTCCTTTCGACGATCGGCCAGATCAAGACCAAGCTTTTGTCGGCCGTCGGCCAGTCGGATGCAAACAAGGCAAAGACGCAGACCGAAATCACCGCGCTGCAGGCGCAGATGAAATCCTTCGCCGATGCCGCGACCTTCTCCGGCTCGAATTACCTTTCGGTAACGTCCAAGCAGGTTGCGGCTCCCAATGACGGCGTCCAGCCCGATGCCCAGATCGTCTCATCGTTCAACCGCTCGTCGTCCGGCGCCATCTCGCTCGGAACGATCGACATCGATGTCGAAAGCACCAAGCTGTTCGATTCCGGTCTTGCCACCGACGTCAAGAACCAGGGCATCCTCGATCGCCAGACCTCGATATATTCCACCGCCGCGGACCAGTCCGCGTATGACACGGCCTATGCAGCCGCGATCGCCGGCGGCGCCACCGACATCGCCGCCAACACCGCCGGCCAGGCCGCCGTGTCGGGCACGCCCGTCAAGATCGACAACGTCTCCGCCTTCAATCTCGACATCACGGCATCCGGCGTGACCGACGACATCATCACGCAGATGATCACCAAGATCGACAACGTCATGAGTCAGCTCACCGACTCCGCCACCATCCTCGGCGCCGCCAAGAGCTCGATCGACCTGCAGAAGACCTTCACGCAGAGCCTGATGGACTCCATCGACCGCGGCGTCGGCCAGCTCGTCGATGCCGACATGAACAAGGAATCGACCCGCCTCCAGGCCCTGCAGGTTCAGCAGCAGCTTGGCATCCAGTCGCTGTCGATCGCCAACAGCTCCTCGCAGTCGATCCTGTCGCTCTTCAAGAACGGCTAAAGCCGTCCTGTCGTCCCGACCGGCAGAATGGCCGCGCCCCAAGCGCGGCCTTTTTCGTTGGTGGAAAGAAGCCGCCAGTCCCGCATTTCGCAGGTTCTTCGGCGGCGCGCCCTATCATCCTCGCACAAGCTTCGCGGTCTAGTCTTCTGGCGGACAGTCATGCTGGGAGCGGTTGAATCGTGCCGGAACAGATCCAGAGCATCATCGCGAATTTCAAGAGCTTCGGCGCGAGGCGTCTGGCGCTCATGGGCGGTATCGCGGCCCTGGTCATGGCCGTCATCGGCATCGCCTCCGTCTATCTCAACCGTCCGGCCTATGAGACGCTCTATGTCGGCCTCGAGCGCTCCGACGTGAACCAGATCGGCCTGGTGCTGGCCGATGCCGGCATCGGCTTCGATGTCGGTTCCGACGGCACCTCCGTCCTGGTGCCGGCCGGCACCACCGCGCAGGCGCGCATGCTGCTTGCCGAGAAGGGCCTGCCGACCAGCGCCAATGCCGGCTACGAGCTGTTCGACAATGTCGGCTCGCTCGGCCTCACCTCCTTCATGCAGCAGATCACCCGCGTGCGCGCGCTGGAGGGCGAGATCGCGCGCACCATCCAGTCGATCTCCGGCGTCAAGGCGGCGCGCGTCCACATCGTCATGTCCGAGCGCGCCAATTTCCGCCGCGACGAGCAGCAGCCTTCCGCCTCGGTGGTCATCCGTTACGCCGGCAACGATGCCGAGAAGAGCGCCATGTCGATCCGCCACCTGGTCTCGTCGGCCGTTCCCGGCCTCTCGGCCGACAAGGTCACGGTGCTCGATTCCAACGGCAATCTGCTGGCCGCCGGCGATGATCCTTCCAACACCAGCGCCGCACGCACGCTCGGCGTCGAGCAGACGGTCGAGGCGCAGATCGGCGACAACATCCGCCGCGCGCTCACCCCTTATCTCGGCCCGGACAATTTCCGCGCCAGCGTCAAGGCCGACGTCAACACCGACACGCGCCAGACCGAGGAGACGATCTTCGATCCGAACTCGCGCGTCGAGCGTTCGGTGCAGACGGTGAAGACCAACGAGGCCAGCAACCAGAAGCAGGCCTCGACCCCGACCAGCGTCGAGCAGAACCTGCCCGAGACGCAGACGACCACCACCGAGGGACCGCAATCTTCCTCGCAGAACGACCGCAAGGAAGAGATCACCAACTACGAGATCAACTCGAAGAAGATCGCAACCGTCTCCAACGGCTACACGGTCAACAAGATGTCGATCGCGGTCGTCGTCAACCAGGATCGGCTGAAGACCGTCCTCGGCAAGGACGCCACGCCGGAGCAGATTGCCAAGCGCGTCGCCGATATCCAGAAGATGGTGGCCTCGGCGACCGGCTTCGACGACAAGCGCGGCGATGTCATCGACGTGTCGGCGGTCGAGTTCATCAGCGGTCTCGACGGAGAGCCGATCGATCAGCCGGGCATCCTCGCCTCGATCGGCACCTATACCGGCACGCTGATCAATGCCGGCGCCTTCATTGTCGTCGTTTTCCTGGTTGCCTTCTTCGGCCTGAAGCCGATGGCCGCCGCGCTGACGGGGGCGAAGCCTGCCGCCATCGCCGGCCCGAGCTTCGACGACGTCCAGCGATCGCTCCCGACGCCCGACGCCCCGGTCG
>JAFKFE010000634.1:0-467 GCA_017308345.1 Alphaproteobacteria bacterium
CCGACGAGCGTTTCGTCGCCAATCCCGGCAGTGATCTTCGGTTAGAGCAATTCCAGGAAAAGTGTGAGCGGGTTTCCGCCCGGAATTGCGTAAAAACAAAGAGATAGGGCGTTTCGCCGTTTCCGTGAAACGGTGAAACGCACTAGTGGGACCGAAAAACGGCCCATCTGCGCGCGCTGCAGGAATTGGATGGCTCGCTTCAGACCAGCTTCGCATCCTTCAGCAGTTCTTCGAGGTAGGTGCCCTCGATCGTCTTCAGGGCCACCTTGCCGAGCATGCGCGCCATGAAGGGGATCTGGATGTCGTGGAGCTTCTTCTGGTCGTTCAAATAGTAGAGCGAGCTCAACAGCACGCGCACATCGAACGAGGAGGCGAAGACTTCCGGCACGCCGCGATCGACATTGAAGAGCGTATAGACAGCCTCCATGGCGGTGCGCACCGAATATTCGGTGGTGAACACCGTATCC
>JAFKFE010000634.1:498-2338 GCA_017308345.1 Alphaproteobacteria bacterium
GACGGTCGCCCATCGCGCGCGGCATGAAATAGGAGGTGATGTAGGGCATGTTGCAGGGGATCGTGCTTGCGGAATGCCGCGCAAGTTCGGGGATCGCCTCGACCGGGACGCCCATATGGAAAAGCCACTCCTCGCATAGCTCGGCGCCGGTGCACTCACGGATTGTCTTCTTCACGAAGTTTCCGGGCTTGTCCGAGAACAGGCCGTACAGCCACACGACCAGCTTCTGGCCGGCGTCCTGGGCCTTGAAGTGCGGCTGGCGGCTCATCGTGTAGCCGTACAGCCAGTTCGAGTCCCTGAAATTGCACGGACCGCCGGTAACGATACGGCCGTCGCGAGGATCGCGGGAAGTCATCTTCTCGATATACGGTACGATCTTGTCGTCCAGCAGGGTGACCGTCGCCGAGATCGTCCAGTTCGCGTCCGGGATATTCTCGCAGAACTTCTCGGGGCGGCCGAATGCGGCGTCCTGCGCGGCGAGGTTCTTCCAAAGCTTCCATGCACCGCCAAGACCGGTCTCGATCGGCGCGGGGTGGTCATTGTCGCCGAACGTGGATGACTCGGTAATGGACCCGTTGGTCACAAACACCACGTCGCTTTCCGTGAGGTGGATCGTCTTCGATATGCCGCTCGCCGTCATCACAAGCCGCCGCGCCACCTTGCTGTCCCCCGCCGTGTCGACATCTATGGTCTCCACCTGGGTGTTGTACTTGAAGCGCACACCCTGCCGTTCCAGCCAGGCGACGAGCGGCCTGATGAGCGACTCATACTGGTTGTAACGCGTGAAGCGCAGCGAGGAGAGATCGGCCAGCGTCGCAATGTGGTGGACGAAGCGCAGCATATAGCGGCGCATCTCCATGGCACTGGCCCATGGCTCGAAGGCGAACATGGTGGCCCAGTAGAGCCAGAAATTGGAGGCGAAGAACTCCTCGCCAAAACATTCGTCAATGCGCTTGTCGTCGAGTTTGCTCTCCGGCGTCAGAACGAGTTTAAGCATTTCCTCGACGGCCTTCGGCGTTAGCGTCAGATCGGCCATGTGCGGGATCGGCTCGCCACGATTTTCGGTCGCGCGGCAGGGGTTTTTGCTCGGGTCCTTCTTGTGGAGCCAGTACATTTCGTCGAGGACGGATGCGTCGGGCGTGTCGAGCGAGGGAATGGAGCGGAACAGATCCCAGAGCGTCTCGAAATGCGCCTCCATCTCACGACCGCCCCGGATGATGAAGCCCTTATGCTCGTCCAGGATGCCGTCCATGCTGCCGCCGGGCAGGCCAAGTTCCTCCAGGATGGTGATGTTTTCTCCGGGCATGCGGGCATCGCGCACCAGAAAGGCCGCGCCGGCCAGGGAAGCGAGCCCTGAACCGACGAAATACGCCCTCTTGCCATCGATCCCTTCCGGCTTGAGTGGGCGGGCATACGCCTCGAAGTTGCCGTTGCTGCGATACACCGTGCGTTTCTCCTGCGATTGGCGGTAAGCGAAAGAATCGAGTTATTCGCGAACCATGGCTATGCGTAGTCTAGGACGCTCGCAGCAAACGAAATTTGACTTGCCGCAAGTCGCTTCGTTGAAGGACGCGCTCTGGCTTCCATTCGATGTCGGCTAGCTTGCGGTGCGCGGTTTCCATTGCCTGTAAGCAATGATGCCGACGGCGACTGTGATCGTCGGAGTGAGCAGCGCCTGAAGGTATTGTAACTGCCCGGCCTCGGGCGACCGTGAGGCCTGTCGAAAGCCTCAAGCGATTGATTCTTATAATGAAAATGATTGGCTGGGGAACCTGGATTCGAACCAGGACTAACGGAGTCAGAGTCCGTGGGTCTACCGTTAACCTATTCCCCAGCAGGC
>JAFKFE010000635.1 GCA_017308345.1 Alphaproteobacteria bacterium
AGGCCGGCTTCGTCTCCGGCCATGCCTACGCCAAGGGCCTGCGCACGGTGAAGACCTGCGTCGGCACCGACTGGTGCCGTTTCGGCACGCAGGACTCGACCGGCCTCGGCATCCGCATCGAGAAGTTCATGTGGGGCTCCTGGACGCCGGCCAAGGTGAAGATGGCGGTGTCGGGATGCCCGCGCAACTGCGCGGAGGCGACCTGCAAGGATGTTGGCGTGGTCTGCGTCGACTCTGGCTACGAGATCCATTTCGCGGGCGCCGCGGGCCTCGATATCAAAGGCACGGAGGTGCTCGGCCTGGTGAAGAGCGAGGACGAGGCGCTGGAGGTGATCGTGGCGCTCGTCCAAATGTATCGCGAGCAGGCCCGCTATCTGGAGCGCATCTACAAATGGGCCAAGCGCATCGGCACCGCCGAGATCAAGCGTCAGATCCTGGATGATACCGAGAAGCGCAAGGCCTATTACGAGCGCTTCGTCTTCAGCCAGAAATTCGCGCAGGTCGATCCGTGGTCGGAGCGCGTTTCCGGCAAGGACAAGCATGAGTTCCGGCCGATGGCGTCGGTCGGGTTCGCGGAGGCGGCGGAATGAGTCGACAGGAAAGAGACGGCATAAACTGGATCGCCATCGGCTCCATTGCCGACATCCCGCCGCGCGGCGCGCGTTGCGTTGAAAGCCCGCAAGGCAAGATCGCGGTCTTCCGCGCGGCCGACGACCAGGTGTTCGCCATCGAGGACCATTGCCCGCACAGAGGCGGGCCGCTCAGCCAGGGGATCGTCCATGGCGCGGCGGTGACCTGCCCGCTGCACAATTGGGTCATCTCGCTGGAGACCGGCAAGGCGCTCGGCGCGGATGAAGGCTCGGTGAAGACACTTCCCGTCAAGGTCGAGGGCGAACGGCTCTACATCGCGCTCGAAGAGCTGGCCTCGAAAGCGGCCTGAGGCATGGAAGAAGCACGCGAGGTGAGGACCACCTGCCCCTATTGCGGGGTAGGCTGCGGCGTGCTGGCCGAGGTCGCCGCGGACGGTACGACAACCGTCCGCGGCGACCCCGATCATCCGGCCAATTTCGGCAAGCTTTGCTCAAAGGGAACCGCGCTTGGCGAGACGCTCGGCCTCGAGGGCCGGTTGCTGCAGCCGGAAATCCGCGGCAGACAGGCAGATTGGGACGAAGCGCTCGATCTCGTGGCTGCGGAGTTCTCGCGCGTGATCGCCGAGCATGGGCCGGATTCTGTCGCTTTCTACGTCTCCGGCCAGTTGCTCACCGAGGATTATTACGTCGCCAACAAGCTGATGAAGGGCTTCATCGGCTCCGGTAACATCGACACCAATTCCCGGCTCTGCATGGCCTCGTCCGTCGCCGGCCATCGCCGCGCCTTCGGCGAGGACATCGTTCCCGGTGTCTATGAGGATTTCGAGCACGCCGACCTCATCGTGCTGACCGGTTCGAACACCGCATGGTGCCACCCGGTTCTCTACCAGCGCATGCTCGCGACGCGCAGCGAACGCGGAACCAGGATCGTTGTCATCGATCCGCGCCGCACCGCGACCGCCGACGAGTGCGACCTGCATCTGGCGCTCGATCCGGGCACGGACGTGCTGCTGTTCAACGGGCTGCTCGCGCATCTCGCGCAGGCCGGCAAGATCGATGCCGACTTCATCCGCGACCATACATCGGGCTTCGACGCGGTAGCTTCGCTCGCCGGCGCGGATGCGCCGTCGGTCGCGTGCGTCGCGAAGGGCTGTGGACTGGCGGCCGCGGATGTCCAGGCCTTCTACGATCTCTTCGCCGGCACCGAGCGGACGGTCACCGTCTACAGCCAGGGCGTCAACCAGTCGGC
>JAFKFE010000636.1 GCA_017308345.1 Alphaproteobacteria bacterium
TGGCGATGAGGGCCGCGACCCCTTCCTCGCGGATCAGACCGGCCAGGGCCTCGAACACCACTTCGCTGGTGGCCGGATCGAGATTGCCCGTGGGTTCGTCGGCAAGGATGATGCGGGGATTGTTGGCCGCTGCGCGGGCGATGGCGACGCGCTGCTGCTCGCCGCCCGAAAGTTCGGCCGGCCGGTGCTGCGCGCGCTTGCCGATCTGCATGTAGTCGAGAAGCTGCGCCGCCCGCTCGGACGCCTCCTTGGGAGGAAGTCCCTTGATCAGTTGCGGCATCATGATGTTCTCGAGCGCGGAGAACTCCGGCAGCAGATGATGGAACTGATAGACGAAGCCGATGTCGTTGCGGCGGATCGCGGTACGTTCCTCGTCGGAGCGCCGGCCACAGGCGCGGCCGCCAAGGATCACGTCGCCCGCGTCAGGACGTTCCAGCAGTCCCGCCGGATGCAGCAAGGTGGACTTGCCGGAACCCGATGGCGCCACCAGCGCCACCATCTCGCCACGCCGCAGCGAAAAGTCCGCGCCGTTCAAGATGGTGAGCTTGCGCGGCCCCTGGACATAGTGCCGCTCGACGCCTTTCAGCTCGATAATGGCATCGGCCATCACTCGTACCTCAGGGCTTCGACCGGATCGAGCCGGGCGGCTCGCCAGGCCGGGAACACCGTCGCGATGAAGGACAGGCCCAGCGCCATGATGACGACATAGGTCGTCTCACGCGGGTCCATCTTCGCCGGCAGCTGGCTGAGGAAATAGAGCTCCGGGTTGAACAGGATCCTGCCGGTCATCCAGGAGAAGAACTGGCGGATCGATTCGATGTTGACGCAGATCACGACGCCGAGCAGCACGCCTGCGATCGTGCCGGTGACGCCGATCGCGGCCCCTGTCATCAGGAAGATGCGCAGGATCGCGCCGCGCGAAGCGCCCATAGTACGCAGGATCGCGATGTCGTGGCCCTTGTCCTTCACCAGCATGATCAGGCCGGAAATGATGTTGAGCGCCGCCACCAGCACGATCAGCGTCAGGATCATGAACATAACGTTGCGCTCGACCTGCAGCGCCGAGAAGAAAGTCTCGTTGCGCTGGCGCCAGTCGACGAGGTCGACCGGCCGCTGGGCCGCCTGCTCGACCAGCGGCTTCAGCGCGTCGACATTATCAGGATTGTCGACATAGATCTCGATGGTCTGCGCCCGCCCGTCCATGTTGAAATAGAGCTGCGCTTCCGAGAACGGCATGTAGATGATCGAACTGTCATATTCCGACATGCCGACCTCGAAGATCGCCGCGACCTTGTAGCCCTTCATGCGCGGGGTCGTGCCGAGTGGCGTCACGTCGCCGTCGGGGGAGATCAGCGTGATGGTGTCGCCGAGCACCAGCCCGAGGCTTTCCGCCATCCGCTTGCCGATCGCAACGCCCTCGCCGGTGTCGAAACCATCGAGCGTGCCCTGCTTGATGTTGCCGGCGACGATCGAGATTTTGCCGAGGTCCTCGCCGCGAATGCCGCGCACCAGGGCGCCCGTGCCGCCGCCGACACTGCCTTGCGCCAGCACCTGGCCGTCGATCAGCGGGATAGCGTATTTGACGCCGGAGACGCCGTTGATGCGGCTCGCCACCTGGGCGTAGTCCTCGAGAGGAGAATCGAGCGGCTGCACGATGAGATGGCCGTTGACGCCGAGGATGCGGGTCAGCAACTCGGCGCGGAAACCGTTCATCACCGCCATGACGACGATCAGCGTCGCGACGCCAAGCATGATGCCGAGAAAGGAGATCGAGGCGATCACGGAGATCACCGTCTCCTTGCGCCGCGAGCGCAGGTAGCGCCACGCCACCATGCGC
>JAFKFE010000637.1 GCA_017308345.1 Alphaproteobacteria bacterium
GAAGATCGGCGCGCAATTGGCGATCTCGCCGATCGCTTCCGGATAGGGCTTGCCCATCTCGCGCACCATCAGTTCCGCACAGAAGGTGAAGTCGGCCGCCTCGATCGCATTGGCCACCGCGTGCAGATGCCTGGCGCGGCTCTTGGCATCGAGCCTCTTCCACGCCGCTTGCGCCTTGGCCGCCGCGCTCAGCGCGGCGTCGATCTCGGCATCCTCGGCGGCCGCGATGGCGCCGACCGTCTCCAGCGTTGCCGGGTCGATCACCGGCCTTTGCCGGCCGGTCATCGCGCGGTACTCCGGATTGACGAAGAAGGCCGGCCGTTCGGGTGAGAAGTCCATGCCACAATCCTTCCTGACCGCTCAGCGGATCATGTAGACCTTCTTGATGGTCTCGTGGACGGTGCAAACGCCCTTCCAGTCCTGCGGGAAGAAGGCCGCGGTGTCGGGCTCGATCTCGATCACCTCGCCGGATTCATGCACATAGGTGCAGCGCCCTTCGAGGAAGTGGCAGAACTCGTCGCGGGTGACATGGCAATGCCACTTGCCGGGGGTGCAGACCCACAGGCCGCATTCGGAGCGGCCTTCCGGTCCCTTGTAGAGAAGCTTGCCGGAGGTGTGGGACTGCCCCTCTATCATCGTCGGGATGACGCCCCAGTCGACGAGGTCGGTGATGGCGAGTGGCGATTTCATGACGGGTGTGGTCATAAGCTTTCCTTGCGATTTCCTGGGGTGCCTGCTTGCGACGCGCGCTGTCAGGCCAGCATATAGACGTTGCGCATGGTCTCATGCACGGCGCATTCGCCGGTCCAGCCTGCCGGGAACAGCACCACCGTCCCGGGCGATACCTCTATCACCTCGCCGTCGTCGGATTTGTATGTGGCGCGACCCGAAACGAAGTGGCACAGCTCATCGCGCGGGATCGAGAGCCGCCAACGGCCGGGCGTGCAGACCCAGATGCCGGATTCCGGCCGATTGTCCGGCCCCTTGTGCACCAGCCTGCCGGTCGAGTGCGAGGCGCCTTCCAATGCGTCGGGCTGCGCGCCCCAGTCGACGAGATCGGCGCGGGTGGAAGCCTGATGGAGATGCGGGGCGGAGGAGGTCATAGCAGCGCCTCCAGCAATCCAGCCGCTTTCTCAGGTCCGTTCTGCGACCGCATCCGCTCCGAGGTCCGCGCCAGCTTCGCCTTCATCGCGGGATCGGTCAGGCAGGTCTCGATCTTCGCGACCAGCTCGGCGTCGCTCCAGTCGTAGCGTGGCATGCCGAAGCCATGCCCGGTCTCCTCGACCCGTCTGGCGTTGTCATGGCCGTCCCAGACATAGGGCATGATGATCGCCGGCTTGCCGAAGTAGAGGCACTCGGTGAAGGAGTTGTTGCCGCCGTGATGGATCACCGCGTCGACCTGCGGGATCACCGAAGGCTGCGGGAACCAGCTCTCGACGATGACGTTGCCGGGCACCTCGGTGTACTGGTCCTTGTAGCCGCCGACATTGACCAGCGCGCGGTAGCGGGTCTTGCCGAGCGTTGCGATGATGCGCTTCAACAGATCGACGTCGCCGGCGCCGAGGCTGCCGAAGGAGACATAGAGCAGCGGGCCGTCATTGTTCCTGGCGAAGGCCGGCACCGTATAGGGCGCTTCCTGACGCACGCAGCCTTCGAGATACTGGAATTTCGCCGGGTCGAGCGGATGGCGGCGCTTGAATTTCGCCGCTTCCGGATAGAGCAGCAGGTTGAGATAGGGAGACGCCTCGAAAAACTGGCCGATCGGATAGGGCGCGTCGCCATGGGCGGCGAGGAAAGCGTTGAAGTCGTCATGGATCGGCCTGATGACGGCGTT
>JAFKFE010000638.1 GCA_017308345.1 Alphaproteobacteria bacterium
GGCGGCGGCTTCGGCGGCAAGGTCGACGTCATCGTCGAGCCGATCGCCATTCTCGGCGCCAAGCTCACCGGACGCCCGGTCTCCTTCGTCTACAGCCGCGAGGAAGAGATGCAGATCTCCTCGCCGCGCGCGGCGGAAAAGGCCGTGATCAAGGACGGCGTCATGAAGGACGGCCGCATCGTTGCGCGCAAGGTGACCGGCTACACCGATGCCGGTGCCTATTCGCGCCACTCGCCCTACGGCGCGCAGAAGGGCGCCGCGCATTATCCCGGGCCCTACACGATCCCGAATGTCTGGATCGACACCTATTGCGTCTACACCAACCGCACCCCTTCGTCGGCCATGCGCGGCTTCGGCGTCACCATCGGCGACTTCGCGCTGGAAGTGCAGATGGACAAGCTGGCGCGGCTGATCGGCATGGACCCGCTCGAATTCCGCTTCATCAACGCCTATCGCGACGGCGATATGAAGGCGCATCGCCAGCCGACGGAGGGAGCAGCACTCATCGAATGCATGCAGGAAGCCTCTCGTGCCGCCAACTGGCCGGTGGCGGAAAAATACCTGGCGATGTCCTCCTACAAGAAGGGAGCCTGAGATGGCGATCCGGCGTGGACGCGGCGTCGCCGCGATCAACTATCCGACCGGCATGAACCTCGGCGGCGACCCGACGCAGGCGCTGGTGCATTCGACGCCGACCGGCAACTTCATGGTGACGCTTTCCAGCGTCGATCTTGGACAGGGCATGAAGCAGATCATGGCGCAGATCTGCGCCGAGACGATCGGCGTGCCGACCGACCGCGTCATCATCGACACCGCCGACACAGACACCGGTCCGCACTGTATGGGCACTTTCGCCTCGCGCGGCACCCACCGCGCTGGCAACGCCGTCATCCAGGCCGCCAAGGAAGCCCGCCAGGTGATGCTGGAAGTGGCGGCCGAGGAGTTGGAGGTGAACGCCTCGGACCTCGAGACCGACGGCCAGGGCAACATCCAGGTGAAGGGCGCGCCGCAGAAATCGATCTCGATCTTCGATGTCGCGCTGTCGGCGCATTTCAAGCGCGGCCGCTCGATCTCGGGCCGCGGGATGTTCCTGATCCCCCGCTCCTATCCGGAGAAGGAAAACGGCGCGATGAAGCCCTCGACCTGCTACGCCCATGCCTGCACGGTGGCCGAGGTCGAAGTCGACGACGAGACCGGCGAAGTGACGGTACTCACCGTGAAGAACGTGTTCGAGATCGGCCGGGCGCTGAACCCCAAGATGGTCGAGCAGCAGCTGGTCGGGGGCTCCTGGATGGGCATCAGCCACGCGCTCTACGAGACGACCGAGCCTTATTACCCAAGCCGCGACCATGGCGGCACCGACTTCAACCAATATCTGATGCCCGGCCCCGGCGATCTTGCCGAGACCGAGATCATCGTCCTGGAGCGCCCTTCCGCCGATGGGCCGTATGGCGCCAAGGGTCCGGGCGAGATGTGCGCCAATCCGCAGATCCCGGCCGTCGCCAATGCCGTCTTCGACGCGGTCGGGGTTCGCATCGATACCTTGCCGATCACGCCGGAGCGCATCCTGCGCGCGCTGAAGGCGCAGGCGGCAGGCTGAGCGGGACGATGACCAGCGCCAACGCCGTTGAGGTCGCGGCTTCGCCGGAGGCGATAGCCGCGCGCCTTGCCGCTTCGCGCTATCTGGCCGACGACAGCCTCGCGACCGCGATCTTCCTGGCGATCCGCTTGGGCAAACCGCTGCTCCTCGAGGGCGCGCCGGGGGTCGGCAAGACCGAAGCCGCGAAGGCCGTCGCCGAGCTGCTCGGCCGCGAACTGGTACGGCTGCAG
>JAFKFE010000639.1:0-1828 GCA_017308345.1 Alphaproteobacteria bacterium
GCCGGCCAAGCCGCTCGCGTCGCGTTAGAATTTATAAGC
Organism: Alphaproteobacteria bacterium; assembly: GCA_017308345.1. Taxonomy (GTDB): domain Bacteria; phylum Pseudomonadota; class Alphaproteobacteria; order Rhizobiales; family Rhizobiaceae; genus Mesorhizobium. Next base: position 40 of record JAFKFE010000639.1, read on the forward strand.
CAGCGCGACCCGGACCGTGTCCTGGTCGAGGTGCACCTCGCGGTTGGCGAAGCCGGCGGGCAGGGACTGGAAGTCGTAGGTCTTCTTGCCGAAGCCGTCGTGGATGGATTCGGGCCGGCCCGTCCAGTTCGATCCGAACGCGTATTCGGCGCCGACGCCGATATTCCAGCCGGTCAAGGTCCTGTTGATGGAGTCCGAGCGCCCGGAGAAAGGATTGCTCTGCGTGACCTTGTCGTCGGCGAACGAAACGCCGCCGGCCGAGTAGATCAGGAGATTGCCGGTGGCATAGCCGACCCGTCCACGCAGGCGGCCGATATAAGTGCCCTCCGACTCGGCGTGCCGCGTGTTGTTGCCGGAGTTGAGGTAGTCCGCGCCCTTTTTCCAGCCGTCATAGCCGAACTCGCCTTCGACACCGAAAACCAGCGGTCCGGTCTGGTAGTTGAACCCGGCCAGGCCGCCCAGTGTCCCGCCGGCCGGTGAGAGCGATACGTCGGACGAACCATTGAGGTTCTTGAGGCGGTTTCTGCCGAAGGATCCTCCGGCATAGCCGCCGACATAGACGCCGCTCCAGCTGAAGGACGCAGCCGGTTGAGGCGCCGGCACAGCATCCCGCGATGCGGGATCGGCCGCGAATGCCGCCGGAGCGAAAAGCACCGCGGCAGTGGCGAGAAAGGCAAGTTTCATGGTCAAAGCACCCAAAAAGCCCCAGATTGGCTTGGGCACTTATCGTGACGCCGGCGGGCATCGTCATCCCGCATTTGGGGTATGGCGATTCATTGCCTGCGATGATTTCGTTGCCCGGCCGGACACGGTTGGATTGCAATCGTCCCAGCCGGAAAAGACATGGCCAAAAGGGCTCGATGAAGAGCAAGAGCAATGCCGCCAGCGTGCAATCGCTTGCTTGCGCATGGTCGAGACTGGCGCGCAAGTCCAGATCCCGCTAGTGATGAAGCCAGGGGTGGCAGATGCGTCTCTTGGTTGTCGAAGACGATCCGTACTGGCAGCAGGCAATTCAGGCGATCGTCACGCATCGGCCGGATTATCGTATCGTCGCGATGTGCGGCAGTCTTCGCGAAGGATTGCATGCCGTTCAAGAGGAGGGCTTCGATCTGATGATCGTCGACCTCGGCCTTCCCGATGGTTCCGGCATCGATGTCATTCGCGCCGCGCGGCGACATCATCCCGATGCCGAAATTCTTGTCGCGACAGTCTTCGCGGACGAGGAAAATGTCGTCGCGGCGATCTATGCCGGCGCCACGGGATATCTGGTCAAGGAGGCGACGCCGGAGCAATGGAGCGCCGCGATCGATAGTTTGCGGACCGGACATTCCCCTATAGATCCGAAGATCGCCCGCCACATTCTCGGCGCCGTGCAGCAGCGCAGCCGGTCGGTCCTGCAGTCGCCTTGGGGCCTTGCCGGCGCGTCGAGCCCGGGGATCGAGGCGGACGGCACCGCCGACCTGAAGCTGTCGCCGAGGGAGATCGAAGTGCTCCAGCTCGTTGCCAAGGGTTTCACGATGATCGAGGTCGCCAGGCTTCTCAAGGTGTCTCCGCACACGACGCGCTCTCATGCGAAGGCCATCTATCGAAAGCTCGAAGTGAGCACGCGTGGCGAGGCCGTCTTCGAGGCTTCCGTACGCGGGCTCATCTGACGAGGCCAAGGTGGAAGTCGCCGTGAGCTCACCCGCCAGGCGCGCCGGCGGCTGGCATCTCGTGGTGCTGGCGGGCATCATCATCGCGGTGACGATGTCTCTCTTCGTGATTGCGCCGCCGGCGCCGTCATCGTCGC
>JAFKFE010000639.1:1878-2995 GCA_017308345.1 Alphaproteobacteria bacterium
CGCCGGTGCAATTCCCCGTCACTTTGCCTGACCCTTGGAACAAGGCGCATCCCGGCTTTGGCGGGATCGGGCGCTATCGCTTCACCGTCAACCTGGGCGCCGACACGCTCGCCGATCGGGCTCTCTATATCCCGCGCGTCAGCAACCGTTGCGCTGTCGAGATCAACGGCGTCAAGATCACGCAGCCGACCGGATCCGACAGCACCCCATGGCTGTGGAACCGTCCAGTCTATCTCGTGATCCCCGCCGACAAGCTCCGCCCCGGCGACAACGAGGTGATCGTGTCGGTAACGGGCGAAGTGAACAGCAGGGCGGGGTTGTCGGAGAGTTTCTTCGGACCCCGCCTGCCGCTCTACAAGGCCTACCGCCTGCGCTGGCTCTTCGAAGTCGATCTGTTGTGGATCGCCAATCTCAGCGCCATCGTTCTCGCCCTTCCCTTGCTGTTCAGCTGGCTGCGCGATCCCGTCGGCTCAGCCAATTACGGGTTATTCAGCACCGGCGCGATCCTGTTCGGGCTGCGCAACTTTCATGGCTCTGTCGATTTTCTCCCCATGCCGGTCGCCTATTGGTGGCCGCTCGTCAGCGCGAGCCTCGGCTGGTCGCTGGGTTTCGTCTGGGTTTTCCTGCTGCGCTTTTCCGACCATCGCTGGCCAAGGTTCGAGGCCGCGCTTGCAGTATTCACGATCATCGGATCGGCAGCGCTGTTCATGGTGCCGACGGACAGGTTCATGGCGCTTTCGCCCTGGCTCTGGTACATGCCCCAGGCCGCCATCGGCCTGTTTTGCGTCGGAGCGTTCACGCGTCGCGCGATCGCGGAGCCGACGCCCCATCGTGTCGTCCTCATGATAGGCGTGCTGGCCCAGCTTGGGCCAGCGATCCACGACCTCCTCTGGATACAGGGCTCGGGGGCCTTTTCGAGCGTGTTGTGGATGGCGCTGAGCTTTCCTGTCCTCCTTGTCCTGACAAGCGCGCTCCTCGCCGACGACGTGGCCAGGACCAGGGCAGCGCTCGGCAGCATGAACAAGATCCTCGAAACTCGCATCGCGGTCGCGCGCCGGGAACTCGAGTCGCTTTATGAAAGCAGGCGCAGAACGGAACGCGAGGCGATCGGCGCCGA
>JAFKFE010001207.1 GCA_017308345.1 Alphaproteobacteria bacterium
CGGCGCTTCTTCCTTGATCTGGTTGGACAGGAAGGGCGCGGTGATCATCATGCCGACCTTGCCCTGCTTGAACAGGTTCTGCACGTCCTCGCGGTTGTTGGAGGTGACGCCGGGTTCCGTCAGCCCCTCGTCGATCATCGACTTGTAGAGCTTGGCGGCTTCGAGCGCACCCGGCGTGCCGAGGCCCGACGTGCCGTCCTTGTTGAGGATCTCGGTGCCCTGCGACCACATCGCGTAATAGTAATAGACGTCGGTCTCGATCTCCTTGCCCTGCAAGCCGAAGCCGAAGGCGCCGATCGCCTTGATCTTGCGGGCGTCCTCCTGCAGTTCGGTCCAGGTTGCCGGCGGCTTGGCGATGCCGGCCTTCTCGAACAGTTCCTTGTTGTAATACATGGCGCGCGCGGAAGCGGCGATCGGCAGGCCGTAGGTATGGCCGTCCATGATCGAGGGCGACAGGAAGGTGTCGATGAAGCGGTCCTTGAACTCGGGTGTGATGTAGCTGTCGAGCGGCTCGGCGACATCCTGCTGCACGAAGTCGATCAGCCAGCGCGTGCCGATGATGGAGAGATCCGCATTGGTGCCGGCGGTGATGTCGGTGGTGAGCTTCTGCAGCAGCACATCCCAAGGCACCACTTCATACTTGATGGTGATGCCGGGATTGGCCGCCTCGAATTCCTTCTTCACTTCCTCGAAATAGGGGCCGGTCTTGGCGCTGTATTCGGCGACGGTGACGCGCACCTCGCCGGCATCGGCGGGTGCGGCAAAAGCCAGCATGCTCATTCCGGCCAGCAGGCCGACAGTCCATTTCGCAAGGCTCATCTGATTTCTCCCATTGATGCGCATTCGCGCCTGGCCCTTATGGACGCAGGATTTATGTGACTTTCCTACATTATCCATCGTTCCACGCCATGCAAGCGGATTATCATGTTGCTTAATTACATTTGCTTGGCTAGCCTGCCGGCTTAAAATGAGGGACGGAGGAGCGGGCAAGGTGGGTTCGAAAGCCGAGTTCGAAGGCAAGACGATTGTCGTCACCGGCGCCGGCGGCGGCCTCGGTTCGGCGATCGTCGAGCTCATGGCCGGGCGCGGCGCGCGCATCGTCGGCTGCGACCAGTCGATAGAGGCGCTGGCCAGCCCGCACATCGCTTCGCGCCACGTCTTCGACCTGCTCGACCGGACCTCGATCGAGGCGGCGATCCCCGCGCTCCTCGACAAGGACGGCGTTCCCGACATCCTGATCAACAATGCCGGCTGGACGCGCGCCGAAACGATTGATGCGCTGACGGCGGAGAAGATCGAGCAGGAGCTCGACCTCAATTTGACCGGCGTGATGACTTTCGCCGATCCGCTGATCAAGGCGATGGCGGGGCGCGGTTCGGGCAGCGTCGTCTTCATCTCCTCGGTCAACGCGATTTCGCATTTCGGCAATCCGGCCTATGCCGCGGCCAAGGCCGGCATCAACGCCTATGCCAAGTCGATCGCCGTCGAGCTCGGCCGCGCCGGGTTGCGCGCCAATGTCGTCTGCCCGGGCTCGATCCGCACCGCCGCCTGGGACCATCGCCTGGCCAAGGATCCCGAGATCCTCGGCCGGCTGCGGCGGCTCTATCCGCTCGGCCGTATCGTCAATGCTTCGGAAGTGGCCGAAGCCGTGGCTTTCCTTGCCTCGGAGCGTGCTTCCGGCATAACAGGTGCCGTGGTGCCCGTGGACGCCGGACTGACAGCCGGCTACCTGCCTTTCATCGACGACATATTGGGAGCGTGACCATGACCGACGTCCAGTTCCGCAACCTGTCGAAATCCTTCGGCCAGCACAGGATCCTCGAGGACATCAACCTGGATATCGAAAGCGGCGAGTTCGTCGTGCTGGTCGGCCCGTCCGGCTGCGGCAAGTCCACGCTTTTGCGCATGCTGGCCGGGCTGGAGACCATCACCTCCGGCGACCTCGTCATCGGCGGCACGCGCGCCAACGACCTGCCGCCGCAGAAGCGCAACATCGCCATGGTGTTCCAGTCCTATGCGCTGTTCCCGCATCTGAAGGCCTCGGAGAACATCGGCTTCGGCCCGAAGATCCGTGGCGAAAACCGCGCCGCGATCGACGACAAGGTCAAGAAGGCGTCCGGCGTGCTCAACCTCTTCTCCTATCTCGACCGCTATCCGAGGCAGCTTTCGGGCGGCCAGCGCCAGCGCGTCGCCATGGGCCGCGCGATCGTGCGTGAGCCTTCCGTCTTCCTCTTCGACGAGCCACTCTCCAATCTCGACGCGCAGCTGCGCGTGCAGATGCGCACCGAGATCAAGGCGCTGCACCAGCGGCTGAAATCGACCATCGTCTATGTCACCCACGACCAGATCGAGGCGATGACCATGGCCGATCGTATCGTGGTCATGGACCGGGGCCGCATCCAGCAGGTCGGCCAGCCGCTGGAGCTCTATGACCGGCCGGCCAACAAATTCGTCGCCGGCTTCATCGGCTCGCCGTCGATGAGTTTTGTTTCCGGCGCGCTGAAGACGGCCGGGGCCGATTCGTGGTTCGAGACAAAGGGCGGCGGCCGGCTGGCGCTTGCCGGCAAGGCCGCTTCCGCCGGCGACACGGTCGAGGCCGGCATCAGGCCCGAGCATTTCGTGGTCGGCGCCGGCGGCGATGCCATCGCCATCAAGGTCGATGTCGTCGAGCCGACCGGTTCGGAAACCCATGTCTACGGCTCGGTCGGGGACGACACGGTGCGCGCCGTGTTTCGCGACCGGCTGCCGGTGAAGCCGGGCGACCGGTTGCCGGTGAGCGTCGATCCGCGCAACATCCACCTGTTCGACAAGGCGACGGGCCTGCCCCTGTGAGAAGACGATGAAGAGCCCGGCCGACATCATCACCCGCCTGCAACTGATGTCGCAGGACGGCACCAAGTCGGATCGCCGGCTGGCCGGGCTGGTGCTGTCCGATCTCGATTTCGCGTCCAAGGCGGCGATCTCCGAAATCGCCGCGCGCGTCGGCGTCAGCGAGCCGACCGTCACCCGGTTCTGCCGCAATCTCGGTTGCGAAGGCCTGCGCGACTTCAAGTTCTACCTGGCGCAGGCGATCGCCATCGGCGGCCAGTATCTGTCGCCGGAGCCGCTCAGCCGCGACGCGCGCGAGCAGCGCATAGCGTCGGCCATCACCGAAGCGGCGATCGCCGCCATCCAGCGCGCCAGCGAAAACCTCGACATGAGCGTCCTGGTGGAGGTGGCGACCCGCATCGCCAATTCCGGCAACGTGCTGTGCATAGGCTCGGGCGGCATTTCCTCGATGATGGCGACCGAAATGCAGAACCGGCTCTTCCGGCTGGGCCTGTCGGCGCTTGCGCAGGTCGACGGCCAGTTGCAGCGCATGTACGCGGCCGTCGCCGCGCCCGAGACCACGCTCGTCGCCTTCTCGGTCTCAGGCTTTGCCCGCTCGGTCATCGAGGCGGTGGAGGTCGCGCAGCAATATGGCGCCGCCACGGTGGCCGTCACCGCGCCCGATTCGGCGCTGGCCAAGGTCGCCGGCACGGTGATCCACTATCAGCCGCTGGAGGACGGCAACATCTACAAGCCGACATCCTCGCGCTATGCGCTGCTGGCCATCGTCGACATGATCGCCACCTCGGTCGCCGAGACGCGCGGCCCGAAGGTTCTGGAAAACCTTCGACGCATCAAGCAAAGCGTGAACACGCTCAAGGTCGACGATCCGAAACTGCCGATCGGGGATTGAGCGGTTGCCGCGGCTGCGCCGCCGAGGTAGGCGATCCTTCGCGCCCCCCCCTCTGGCCTGCCGGACAGAGGGGGCGCTGTTCCGCCGGCGTCTCAGATTTTGGATTGCTTGGAAAGTGCCTCAGCGCTCTTCGCCAACTCGGCCCCATCCCCCGTCACCCGCAATGTCTTCAGCCTCGACGTGCCGCCGGCGACCACCGAGACGGCCGACACTGGTACGCCCAGCGCCTTGGCCATCATTCGTTCCAGCGCCTGGTTGGCGGCGCCGTTCTCCGGCACGGCGCGCACGCGGGCCTTGAGATGGCTGCGGCCGTCGGCGGCGGTCTCGACGCCTTCGATCCGGTCGAGCGCCGCCTTGGGCGTCAGGCGCACGAAGAGGTCTATGCCGTTCTCGCGCTGCCGAAAGATGCTCATCAGCCGCCGGTCACGACCCAGGACCAGACGGTGGTGATGAGAAACTGCCGGATGAAGAAAATGATCAAAAGGAGGATGATCGGCGAAATGTCGATGCCGCCGAGATCGGGCATGAAGCGGCGGATCGGGCGCAATGCCGGCTCGGTCAGCCGATAGAGCATGTTGCCGATGGTGCCGACGAACTGGTTGCGCGAGTTGACGACGTTGAAGGCGTAGAGCCAGGAAAAGATCGCCGAGGCGATGATGATCCACCAGTAGATATCGAGCGCCATGACGATGGTCTGAATAAGGGCAATCATGCCGGTCTCCAAATTGTCGCCGACATGTAGCCATTGCGTGCCGAACCGGCAAGGCCCGCCGGCCCCGCGCATTGCGTCAGGCCCATCGTTTCGCCTTGACATCGAACGGGCGCGACCGATACAAGCCCATCCGCTGGAACGGGGCTGTAGCTCAGCTGGGAGAGCGCATCGTTCGCAATGATGAGGTCAGGGGTTCGATCCCCCTCAGCTCCACCAGCCAGCACAAGCCCGTGCGTCTCGTCGGCGTCTGCCTTCCTCGCTCAGCATTTCGTGATTGCCGGATTTCGGGCCGCGTGCCTGGAACCAATGGCGGGGCAGGACGGTTCAGCTATAGTTTTGAAGCTGATATGCCCCGGCCTGCTGGGTAAGCGGCGATCCTTGAGGAGTTCCATCATGCAGATTTCGTCCCGGTTCCGTTCCGTCGCGGTCGCCGCAATCGCCGCCGCGGGCGTGAGCATTGCCAGCGCCGCGCATGCCGACAGCGGCACGATCCGCTTCTCCGTCTACAAGGCGGCCTTCTTCATCGGCGGCTCCGGCGGCGAGGGAACTCTGACCTTCCATGGCAAGCGCTACCCGATCTCGGTCGGCGGTGTTTCTGGCGGCCTCGCCTTCGGGGCCTCCAAGACCTATTTCCAGGGCACCGTGCGCCGCATCCGGCGCGCCAGCGACGTGACGGGCGTCTACGGCGCGGCCGGTGGCGGCGGCGCGCTCGGCAAGGGCGCCCAGGTGATCGTCATGACCAATGACAAGGGCGCTCAGCTCGAGCTTACCGGCAGGCAGGTCGGCCTGCAGGTCAACGCCGATCTCAGCGGCATCAGCATCGCGCTGAAGCGGTAGGGCCGCAACGCCTTCCGTCATTCCCCGGACGGGTCGGATTCGCGAAGATCAGCGGTCCGGCCCGTTGAGCCGCAATCGTTCGGGGCGTTTCCTTACACCACCCGGAAATAACTCGTCATGCCGGTCTTCTGGTGCTCGATGATGTGGCAGTGCAGCAGCCAGTCGCCGGGGTTGTCGGCGACGAAGCCCAGCTGCACCTTCTCGTTGGGCTGGATCAGATAAGTGTCGGAGACGAGCGGCTGGACCGGCCGCGTCGACGACGACAGCGCCTTGAAGCTCATGCCGTGCAGGTGGATCGGATGCGCGTGCGGGGTGAGGTTTTCCATATCGATGATGTAGCTCTTGCCGAGCTTCAGTTCGGCCAGCGGCGCGGTCGGGTCGGGCGTGTCACCGGGCCACGGCACCTTGTTGATCGCCCAGAAACTGTAGCCGAGCGAGCCGCAGATGCTGTCGGCCGCGACGTTTTCCGCCGTGGCGCTGAGCGCCAGCGGAATGCGCGTGGCGCTGGAAAGGTCCGCCTCCGCCACCGGATTGGCTTCGAGCGGGCCGAGATCGCGAAGATCGTGCTTGAGCGATTTGCCGACCGAACGCAGCGTCGCCAGGATCTTCGGCTTGGTGCCCCTGACATCGCGCAGGCTGACGATGGCGCCTTCCTCGTCGGGCATGCGGATGGCAAGCTCGAGCCGCTGGCCGGGGCCCAGCTGCAACGCATCCGGCGTGAAACGTTGCGGCACCGGGTTGCCGTCGAGCGCGATCACCGTCGCTTCGGCGCCGTCGACACGGAAGGCATAGATGCGGGTGACGTCGGTGATGGCGGCCCTAAACCGCACCAGCCCGCCGGCCGGCGCGTCGAATTGCGGCTGGTCGAGCCAATTGGCTGTGCGCACCGTGCCGAAGGTGCCGGCCTTGGCCGCGTCGCGCGGCCTGAACTGCTCGATGAACTGGCCGTCGTCGCCGAGCCGCCAGTCGCGCAGGTTGACGACCATCTCGACATCGAAGACCGGATCGTTCGGGTTCTCGACCACGATCACGCCGGTCATGCCGTGACCCATCTGGATCAGCGTGTTGCAATGCGGGTGGTACCAGAACGTGCCGGCATCGGGCGGGGTGAAGGCGTAGTCGAAATGGTCGCCCTGATAGACATAGGGCTGCACCAGGAACGGCACGCCGTCCATCTTGTTGGGAACGCGGAGGCCGTGCCAGTGGATGGTGGTCGGATCATCGATCCCGTTGACCAGCCGCGCGGCGAACGGTTCCCCCTTCCTCATCCTGACGACCGGCGGCATGCCTGCCTCGCCATAGGTCAGGACATTCCTCGTCGGCGCGCCGTCTATCAGCCGCGCCTCGATGCTCGCGGTCTTCAGGATCAGCGGCTCGGGCTTCGCCGCCGCCCATCCGGCAAGCCTGCCGGCGGCCGAGAGGCCGATGCCGGCCGCGCCGGCGGCCGCGGCGCCCTGCAGGAGTTTGCGGCGTGTGAGGACCGACATGGGAATCCCGAAATAGATGAGTGGTTGCCTCAAGCTTTATCATCATTCGGGCGCATCCCGAAACGGACAGATCGCCGCCCCCCCTGGCGGTTGGAGCGGTTCAGCGTCTGATTGAATCACGGACCTGCTCCAGTTCTTGATTTTCATGCAATTTCGCATGGAAGCCGCCGCGCGCTTTTCCTGTTATTGCCCTAATCGCGCAGGCTGAAGACGAAGGGCGCGGTGCGGGTGACGCGCGCGCCGAGCTCGGCCGGCGGCGCCGGCAACGAGGCGCCCTGCAAGGCGCCGAGAGCCGCGCGGTCGAGATCGCCGTCGCCCGACGATCGCGCCAGCCGGGCCGAAACCACCCTGCCGGAGGTGTCGACGGTGAAGGTCACGCTTGGCGTGCCTTCGGCCCGCCTGGAGCGCGCCGCGCTCGGATAGCGGGTGTGCCGCCTGATCCACGCCGCCAGGCTGGAATTCCAGCGCGTCGGGCTGACGCTCGATCGTGGCGCCGCGTTCGAGGACTGCGGCGCCGCCGCCTTCATCGCCTCCTTGGCGTCGATGCTGGCGGTGGTCGTCGCGCTGGGCGGGGGTGCCTTTTTCGTCTTGATCCGGTCCTTCGGCTTTTCGACCGGTTTCTTCTCGGCCTTCTTCCTGGGCTGGGGCGGCTTTTGCGCCTTCACCTCCGCCTCGACGGGTTTCGGCACCGGCAGCGGAATGACGACATCGGGCGCGATTGCCTCGACAGGATCCGGCACGACCTCGTCCAGCGGTTGCTGCTCGCTCAGCGCCGCGATGGCCTGCTCGGCCGGCGCGGGCTCTTGCGGGGCGTCGGCATCGAGGGATTGTTCGGCGACACGTTCCGTCTGTTCCGCCTCCGGCGCCGGATCGGTCGATGGTTTTGCGTCGATCGGCTTTTCCGTCTCCTCGGCCGCGTCGGGCGGCTCCGGCGTCGCGATGTCCAGCATGGCCGCCTCTTCCGGAATGGCGGGCGCGACCACCAGCGGCGTCATCTCGACCGCCATTGCCGGCGGCGGCCCGCCATCCGGCATTTCGGCCAGCCTCAGATCCTGCACCGCATAGGCGACCGCCACATGCGCGGCCAGAACGATCGCCGCGGCGCCCGTCCACAGGCCGGCGTCACGCGCACTGAGGCGCGGCTGGGAAATCCGCGAGAGCGCGGCGGCCGTCATGGTGCGCGTCCTCCACCCGGCGCCGAGTTCGCACCCGTCGCGGGCGTTCCAGGCGCGGCCTCCCCGCCGGTCGCGCCCGATACCGTCTCCAGCCCGACCAGCGCGACCTTCAGATAGCCGTCGGCGCGAAGCAGGTTCATCACCTCCATCAGGTCGCCATAACCGACCGTCTTGTCAGCGCGCAGGAAGATGCGCGTCTGCCTGTCGCCCTTGGCGCGGCTGTCGAGCACGGCGGCGAAGGCGGCGCGCGGCACGCTTTCATTGCCGATGGCGAGCGTGAGATCGCTTTTCAGCGTGAGGAAGAGCGGCGTCTCGGGGCGCGGCGCCGGCGTCGCGGTCGAACCCGGCAGGTCGACATTGACGTCGACGGTGGCAAGCGGCGCCGCGACCATGAAGATGATCAAAAGCACCAGGATGACGTCGATGAACGGCGTCACGTTGATGTCGTGGCTTTCCTCGAGATCGTCGGCGAAAGTCTCGCGAATCCGCGCCGCCATCGCCGTCACTCCGCCGCCATGGCCGTCGCCGGCGGCACCATGCGGAAGTCGAGATCACGGCTGACCAGCCGCTCGACGCCGGCGGAAGCATCGGCGAGGATCTGCCTGTAGCCGGCTATCGAGCGCGCGAAGACGTTGTAGATGACCACCGCCGGGATGGCCGCCACCAAGCCCATCGCGGTGGCAAGCAGCGCCTCGGCGATGCCGGGCGCGACGACGGCCAGGTTGGTGGTCTCGGCCCGCGAGATACCGATGAAGGCGTTCATGATGCCCCAGACGGTGCCGAAAAGGCCGACGAAGGGCGCCGTCGAGCCGATTGTGGCGAGCAGGCCGGTGCCGCGCGACATGCGCCGCGCCGCCGCCGCCTCGATGCGCGAAAGCCTGGAGGCGACGCGTTCCTTCAGGCCGTCGCCGGGGGCATGGTCGAGCGCGCCGGCCGAAAGCGCCCGTTCTTCTTCCGCCGCCCGCACCAGAAGCGCGCCCGGGCCGCCGCTGTGGCCCAGTTCCCGGCCGGCCTGCATCAGCGTCGCGGCATTGCCGATCGCATCGGCGGCTCGGCGGGCCTTCAATTTGCCGGCAAGGACCTCCAGCGACTTGGCGAGCCAGATCGTCCAGGTGACGAGAGAGGCGAAGGCGAGCCCGACCATGACCGCCTTCACGACGATGTCGGCATTCATGAACATGCCCCAGGGCGACAGGTCATGCGGCAGTGTCGGCGAGATCGAGGGTTCCTCGCCGCCGACACCGTCCGGAGCCGGCTGGACGCCGGGTTGTGCCGGCGCGGCTTCAACCGGCATTTGCACCGTGGCCGGCGGATTGGTGGGGGCCGCGACAGGCGCGGGGGCGCGCGCGGCCGGCGCCGGACCGGTCGCCGTCGGTGTCGCCGGCTGCTGGGCCAGGGCTATCCCGGCCGAAAAAAGCGCGGATGCGGCCAGCGCCGCGAACAGAACGCTTCGGGACAAGTCTCGTCCTCGCTGTGTCTTGGCACGAACCGGCAGGGTCGCTGGCCGGCTGGTGCGAACTTCGGTCACGGCTTCCCGCCATGGGCTGACGACTGAGTATAAAACATGACTTTGATAGTCAAGATTAAGATGGAAATCCGGGCCAACAAATCCGGCCAAGCCGCCGTTCGACCGTTCTCGGGCGCATGCCGGCGAGCGCCACAGGGCTTCCGCCGCAAGCGCGGCAGGCTATGCTCGATATCGAAGAAGGAGACCGATGATGATCAAGGCGATACCGTTCGACTTTCCCTATGACGGCAGGCTGATGCCCCGGCATACCGCGCTGCTGGTCATCGACCTGCAGGAGGATTTCCTGTCGCCGGCCGGTTACTTCGCCAGGAAAGGCTATGATCCGGCGCCGCTGAGAGCCATCCTGCCGGCGGTGAACCGGCTGATTGCGGCCGCCCGCGCCGCCGGCCTCACCATCATCCACACCAGGCAAGGCTATCGCACCGACATGGCCGACATGACTCCCTACGAGAAATGGCGCCGCAAGCGGGCGGGGCTCGACGGCACGGATGTCCTGCTGCGCTCCGGCCCGGGCTTCCAGATCTCCGCCGATATCGACGTGAAGCCCGAGGACATCATCGTCGACAAGACCTGCAACAGCGCCTTCACCTATACCGATCTGGAGATGGTGCTGCGCGCGCGGGACATAACCCACCTGCTTTTCACCGGCTGCACGACGGATGTCTGCGTGCACACCACGCTGCGCGAAGCCTGCGACCGCAACTTCCAGTGCCTGACGATCGCGGACGCCTGCGCCAGCGGCGACCAGTATGCGCACGAAGCGGCGCTCCACATGGTGACGGTCGAGGACGGGATCTTCGGCGCGCTGGCGGATTCGGAAGCCGTCGTCGCCGCGTTGCGGCAGCTCGCGAATTGATGGATCGCGAGCCTTCTCCTCACAATGGGGAGCGCGCGGTCAGCGGCAGGCGCGCAGCGAGAGCGCCCGGCCGCGGCATCTCCGCCTCGCGGCGCGCCAGCGAATTCGCGACCAGCGTGACGATCTCGCGCCCGACGCGGGCAATCTCGCTTGGCCGGTCGATGCCGCCGATCATGAACTCCCCGATGCCCAGCGCGGCATAGGGCAAAAGCGCCAGGGCAATCCGCGCCGGCGGCCCGGCGATCCCGACCGCCTTGGGATCGGGGGTTCCGCTCCAGCCGTCCGCGTGGATGCGTACAGGCAGCGCGAAGCGCAGCCTGCCGCCGCGGCCATGCTCGGCGGCGGCGCGGCGCACACGCTCGATCAATTGTTTCACCTCTTCGGGCGAGCCGGCGGCGAGCTCGAAGACATCGGCATGCTTGCCGGCGACCTTCAGCGCGGTGCCCGATTGCCCGCCGAGGCGGATGGTCAGGTCGGCGCCCTGCGGGCCCTTGCGCGGCACGTAGCCGCCCCTGACGCTGTAGAAGGCGCCTTCGTGGTCGATGGGCCTGTCGTTCGACCACAGCCGCTTCAACAGCACCAGATATTCGTCGATACGTTGCCACGCCACGCCGTGTCCGACGGGCCGCGCCTCGGCATCGCTGTCCTCCGGCGGTTCGCTCAGCATGCGAAGCGACAGGCGGCCGGCGCCTCGACGGTCGAGCGCCGCGAGCTGCCTTGCCGCCACCGTCGGCTCGAGCACGCCGCTCCAATGCGTCAGCACCACCTCGAGCGAAGCGGTGCGGTCGAGCGCCCGCGCGGCGATGTCCATATTGGTGAGCAGGCCGGCCGGGTCGTCGACGATCAGCTTGCGGAAGCCGGCGTCCTCGATCAGCGACAATCCGGTCGCCGTCTCGACGAAGTCATGGAAGAAGCTTTCGCCGGCAGTCTTGCCGGAAACATGCGTGAACTCGATCGGCATTGCCATCTCCTCCATCAGGCTGGCTTGCCCCGCTCCGGACCCGAATGGAATCCATGCGTCGACGCGCGACCGATCGCGGCCGCTGTTCAGCTCCGATTACACAACTCAGATTTTTGGGCGGCGAGGTCCGGGCCCCGCCTCAGTCAGGGGATGATGCCCAAGATGACGGCGCCGGTGAACACAAATGCGATTGCAAAGACAAGGTAGGCGAAGGTGCGGCCATAAGCCGGCCTCCAGCTCTGTTCGGCTGCAAGCCTCTGGCCTTTGCGTTGGGTGCTCTGAATGTAGGACATCGTCGATCCTCCGTCGCGACGATTAATCTATAAAACTAGTAGACTTTGTCGAGTGCTATTTTTGGGCGATTTGTGGAAATGCATTTTCGAAACCCGGCCGATCCAGGTTTCCTATGCTCAAATTCAGGCGGCGCCAGCGGCATTCGCACCCCGGGCATTCCGGATAAGCGCTTGAGAATCCTGCGTTCCAGGCGTTCCGAGGGTATAAAATCCCGTTGATCGAGCGATCTTGGCCATCTCACGCGTGACGGATAGCATCTGTGGCCGATATGGGCGGCGTTGCAGGAGAAAAAAGATGGGTGGAAGGCTGGCGGGCAAGGTCGCGATCGTTTCTGGCGGCGCGACGGGCATGGGCGGGGCGGCTTCGGAGCTGTTTGCCGCCGAAGGCGCCAAGGTGGCGATCATCGACCGCAACGGCGAGGCGGCCGGCAAGACCGCTGCCGCGATCCGCGCGCGGGGCCATGTGGCGGAGCATTTCGTGGCCGATGTGTCGGACGAGGCGCAGGTCGGGGCCGCGGTGAAGGCGGCGACGGCGAAGCTCGGTCCGGTCACGGTGCTGTTCAACCATGCCGGCACCATCGTCATCAAGCCGTTCCTGGAGACGACGCTGCAGGAGTGGGACTGGCTGCATGCCGTCAATGTGCGCTCGATGTTCCTGATGACGCGCGCGGTGCTGCCCGGCATGATCGCCGCCGGCGGCGGCTCGATCGTCTGCACCTCGTCGATCTCGGCGGTGGCGGCCACGCCGAACGAAGTGCTCTACGACACCACCAAGGGCGCCTGCCACATGTTCGCCCGCGCCATCGCGGTGGAGTTCCGCGACCGCAACATCCGTTGCAACGCCGTTTGCCCGGGCTTCATCCGCACGCCGCACGGACTGCGTGAAGTGGCCGACCTCGGTAAGCTCGGCGTCGACGTCTCCGACGCGGCGATGGCCGCGCAGCAGGGCCGCATCGGCGAGCCGGAGGAAGTGGCGAAGGCGGCACTATTCCTGGCCAGCGACGAATCGAGCTTCGTCAACGGCGCGCATCTGTTCGTGGACAACGCTTTCACGGCGATCTGAGATGGGCTCCAGTTCCTCGCCCCACGATAGTGGGGAGAGGTGGCTCGGCGAAGCCGAGGCGGAGAGGGGAATGGTTCCACCTTCGCGAGGGTCGGCTGGAAATCACCAGCGCCGCAGGCCCCTCTCCGGCCGCTTCGCGGCCACCTCTCCCCGCTTTGCGGGGCGAGGAATTACCGCTCTTCCCGCCGGAACGGCTTCAGCAGCGCCGAGGGCGCGACCGCGTTGCGCGACATGAAGGCCATGGCGACGATGGTGAAGATGAAGGGCAGCATCAGGAAGGCTTCGTAGGGGATGTGGCCGAGGCCGCTGGCCTGCATCCTGAGCTGCAGCGCGTCGACGAACGCGAAGAGCAGCGCGGCGCCGGCAGAGCGCCAAGGATCCCAACGGCCGAACACGACCAAGGCGATGGCCACCCAGCCGCGGCCGGAGACGACGCCGAAGGTGAAGGCGTTGAACTGCGCCATGGTGAGGAAGGCGCCGGCGAGCCCCATCAGCGCGCCGCCGAGGATGACCGCCTGGAAGCGCGTGGCGATGACGCTGACGCCGGCGGAATCGGCCGCGCGCGGGTTTTCGCCGACCATGCGCACCGAGAGCCCCCAGGGCGTGCGGTAGAGCACGAAGGCGGCGAGCGGGACGGCGATGATGGCGAGATAGACCAGCGTGAACTGGTTGAACACGGCAGGGCCGAGCACCGGGATATCCGAGAGCAGGGGGATCGCTACCGGCTTGAAGCCGTCGATGCTCGGCGGCACCGATTGCTGGCCGAAGATCAGGCGGTAGAGGAAATAGGCAAGGCCCGAGCAGAACAAGGTCACGCCGATACCGCAGACATGCTGGCTGAGGCCCAGCGCCACGGTGAACAGCGCATGCAGCGCGCCCATCGCCGCGCCGACCAACACGGCCACCAGCACGCCCAGCCACAGGCTGCCGCTCAGGCTCGCCGCGGTGAAGCCGGCCATCGCCGACAGCAGCATGATGCCTTCGATGCCGAGATTGAGCACGCCGGCCCGCTCGGAAAACATTTCGCCGAGCGTGGCGAAGGCTAAAGGCGTGGCGATGCGGATGATGGCGGCGAGGAAGCCGACCTGGAAGATCTGCTCGAACACCGCGCTCATGCGGAGGCTCCCACGCGGCGGATGCGGTAGGCGGTGAACAGCAGCGCCACCAGCATCGCAAGCAGCGCCGTGCCCTGGATGACGTCGCTGAGGAAGGCCGGCACGCCGGTTGCGCGCGACATCGCCTCGGCGCCGGTCATGACGGCGGCCAGGAAGATCGCCGCCGGCACCACGCCGAGCGGATTGAGCCGGGCGAGCATCGCGACGACGATGCCGGAATAGCCATAGCCCGGCGAGATGTCGCTCATCACCTGGAAGTGGACGCCGCCGACCTCGCCGACGCCGGCCAAGCCCGCCAGCGCGCCCGAGAGCAGCGCGGTCGACAGCAGCACGCGCTGCACGTTGATGCCGCCATAGCGCGCGGCTTCCGGGTTCTCGCCGGTGACACGGATGCGGAAGCCGAGCGTGGTGCGGGAAATCAGGAACCAGCAGAGCGGCGCCGCGATCAACGCGACGACGACGCCGAGATGCAGCCGCGTGCCTTCGATCAGCACCGGGAAATTGGCCGAATCCTCGATCGGCGGAGAGATCGGATAGCCGGAGAAGGTGTCCTTCCACGGCCCCTCGATCAGCGCCATCAGCGCGTAGTAGATGACCGAGTTGAGCAGCAGCGAGCTGACGACGTCATCGACCTTGAATTTGACCCGCAATGTCGCCGGCACCAGCGCGACGAGCGCGCCGGCCGCGGCCCCCGCCAGTGCCATCAGAAGCATGGCGAGATAGCCCGGCATCGGGATCGCGCCGACGAAGCAGCTCGCCACCGCGCCCGCGAGCAACTGGCCCTCGGCGCCGATGTTCCAGAATTTCGCCCGGAAGGCGATCGCCACCGCCAGACCGGTGAAGATCATCGGGGCGGCGCGCACCAGGGTCTCGGTGATGGCGTAGCTGTCGCCGAGCGAGGCGGACAGCATCACGCCATAAGCCTCGACGACGCCGGCGCCGACCATCGCGATCAGGGCCGGCCATCGCGATCAGGCCGCTGCACAGCACCAGGGTGACGGCGATCGCGATGAGCGGCAGGGCCAGGCTGAACCAGGCGGGCGTCGACGTGCGGGCTTCGAGGCGAAACATCAGGCCGCCTCCTCGGTGCGGCCGGCGCCGGTCATCATCAGGCCGAGCCTGGCGACGGTGGCATCCGCGCTGTCGAGCGTGCCGGCGATGCGGCCCTCATACATCACCGCGATGCGGTCCGAGAGCATCAGCAATTCCTCGAGGTCCTCGCCGATGACGATGATGCCGCAGCCCCTGGCGCGCATGGCGAGGAATTTTTCGTGGATGAAGCGCGCGGCGCCGATGTCGAGGCCGCGCGTCGGCTGCGAGACGATCAGCACCTTGGGGTCGAAGGCAAGCTCGCGCGCCAGCAGCGCCTTCTGCAGGTTGCCACCCGACAGCGCGCCGGCGCGCACCATCGGCCCGGGGCAGCGTATGTCGTAGGCCTTGATCTGGGCCTCGGCGAAGGCGCGGATCGCGGCCGGATTGAGCAACCCGTTGCGGCTGAAGGCCTCGGTGCCGATGCGCGGCAGCACCATGGAATCGGCCAAGGGCAGGTTGGTCACCAGGCCGGTCGTCATCCGGTCTTCCGGGATGCGGCCGAGGCCGAGCGCCTGCACCTCCCGGGGAGTGAATTGCGCGACCGTTTTGCCGGCTATCGTCATCGTTCCGGCCCTGGGCGCCAGCCGTTGCCGGAGACGCCGGCAATGCCGAGGATTTCGCCCGCGCGGACAAAAAGCGAAACGGCGCGCAGCGGCGTGCCGGCATGGCCGGAGGTGGAAATGGCATCCAGCGTCAGCACGGAAGCGCCGGGCGTCGAAACCTCCTTGACCGGCGGCACGATCTCGTGGCCGCACATCAGCTTCGCCATCTCGGCCGAGGTCGTTTGCGCCGGATGATCGACGCGGCCGGCGACCTTGCCGTGGCGCAGCACCACGCAGCGATGGGTGAGCGCGCGCACTTCGTTGAGCTTGTGCGAGATGAAGATGATGCCGAGCCCTTGCGCCGCCATGGAACGCAAGGCGGCGAACAGGCCGTCCACTTCGCTCGGCGCCAGCACCGCCGTCGGCTCGTCGAGGATCAAAAGCCTGGCGCCGCGAAACAGCGCCTTGATGATCTCCAGCCGCTGCTGCTCGCCGACCGACAGCGCCGAGACCGGCAGGTTCGGATCGAGGCTCAGCCCATACTGCCGGCTGATTTCGTTGAGCCGGGCAAGCCCGCCGGCGCGGTCGATCCGGCCGGACTTGCCGGGAATGCCGATCAGAAGGTTCTCAAGCACCGTCAGCCGGGGGGCGAGGTGAAAATGCTGGTGCACCATGCCGATGCCGGCGGCCAGCGCATCGGCCGAATTGTGGATCGCGACCGGCCTGCCCCCGACCAGGATCTCGCCGGCGTCCGGCGCATAGGCGCCGAACAGCACGTTCATCAGCGTCGTCTTGCCGGCGCCGTTCTCGCCGAGCAGGCCGAGTATCTCGCCAGGCGCCACGCTGAGATCGACGGCCTCGTTCGCCTTGACGGCGCCGAAGCTCTTGGTGATGCCGCGCATTTCTATGAGTGGGGCGGACAAGGTTGCTCCTTGGAATTGCGATCCCG
>JAFKFE010000640.1 GCA_017308345.1 Alphaproteobacteria bacterium
ACCTGCCGCAGCCGGTCGCCCTCGCCCTTGAACCACAGGCCGGTCGGACGGCAGTGCTCGATGCGGTCGCTGCGGAAGTTGCGGATGGCCTGGCGCAGCTCGCACCAGGCGACGATGTTGGCGGTCTCGGCATAGTAGATCAGCGCGACCGGGCGGATGATGCGTTCGGTCGCCCGCCCCGCCTCGTCGCGATAGGAGAGGCTCAGCTTCTCCTCGTCGCGGATGGCGCGGCGCACCAGCGCCAGATCGATCGCGGAAGCGGACGGCGCGGCAAAGCCCCAGGCATGCAAGGCATTGGCGTCGAGCGTCTGGCGCAAGGGCGGCGGCACCGCGCCGGCGATCTTGGCGCCGACGCGCTTGGCGGCCTGCTTGAGCTCGTCGTCGCCGGTGCGCTCGAGCAGCGCCAGCGACAGCACGATCGCTTCCATCTCCTCGATGGAAAACATCAGCGGCGGCAGGTCGAAGCCGGGGCGCAGGATATAGCCGATGCCGCGCTCGCCCTCGATCGGCACGCGCATGGCCTGCAACGCGGCGATGTCACGGTAGACCGAGCGCACGGTGACCTCCAGCCGCCCGGCAATTGTCGCTGCGGTCACCGGTTTCCGGGCCAGCCGCAGGATCTGGATGATCTCGAACAGGCGCGAGGCCTTGCGCATTTTTCCATCCGGCCGAAACGCAACTGACACACCCCCGTCAGTTGGGGTGACCTATAGGGCCGCCTACTTGCTTGAAAATCAACAGATTCCTTTGACCACTCGCGAGTGAGGCGACAGGTAACTGACATGAGCTACACCGAAAACCTCTGGCTGTTCTTCGTGCTTCTGTTCGGCATCATCGCGGTACCGGGCATGGACATGCTGTTCGTGCTGGCCAATGCGCTGACCGGAGGCAGCAATCGGGGCCTTGCGGCGACCGCCGGCATCATGCTGGGCGGCGCGGTGCACACGCTGAACGGCGCGGTCGGCGTCAGCCTGCTCATCCATTTTCTGCCGGTCCTGTTCACGCCGATGCTGATCGCCGGCGCCGCCTACATGGCCTATGTCGGCATTTCGCTGATGCGCAGCTCGATCACCGTCGGCGATGAGGGGCCTACGGGCAGCCGCTCGGCCTGGAAGGCGTTTCGCCAGGGGCTGGTCACCTGCCTGATCAATCCGAAAGCCTATCTCTTCATCCTTGCCGTCTATCCGCAATTCCTGAAGCCGGCTTACGGTCCGATCTGGATGCAGGCGACCATCATGGGATCGCTGACGGTCGTCACGCAGGCCGCGATCTATGGCGGGCTCGCCGTCACCGCCGGCCGCAGCCGGGGGCTGCTGGTCGACAATCCGCAAGCGACCATATTTGCCGGCCGCGCAGCAGGGCTGTTGCTGTTCGCCGTTTCGATATTCACGGCCTGGGAGGGACTGAGGGCGGCGTGAATCCCTGCCAGGGAGCCACGCCGCACCTTATGAACACCCCTCATCCGTCTCGGCGCTGCGCGCCGATCCACCACCCGGGGGCGAGCCACGGGTCTCGCCCCGTCCTTCGGACCCCACAAGGGGAGAAGGAAGAGGCATCACGCCGCGCCCTGACGGCTGGCGAGCAGCTCGCGCTTCACCGACCGGCGCCATTCGACGGCGCCGGCGAGGCCGTGCAGCACCGTCTCGGTGGTCGCCCAGTCGATGCAGCCGTCGGTGATGCTCTGGCCGTAGATCAGCGGCTTGCCGGGCACGACATCCTGGCGGCCGGCGACGAGATTGCTCTCGATCATAACGCCGATGATGCGCTCGTCACCCGCCGCGACCTGCCCCGCCACGTCATGCGCGACCTTGGGCTGGTTC
>JAFKFE010000641.1 GCA_017308345.1 Alphaproteobacteria bacterium
GTCCAGGGGCAGGTACCAAGCGGCGGAGATCCGGCCGCGCCAGGAGTTGTGGGAGCCAACAAATTCGTGCCCTTTCCCTCGACCGCGCAGTTTGAAACCGGCGACAGCTGGATCGCCGGCGGCAAGCGTTACCGGCTCTACGGCCTGCAGGCCTGTTTGCGTGGCACGTCGATAACGATCGCACCCGGCGCCGAGCGTGACTGCGGTGAGCTGAACCTGATCATGGCGCAGGCCATAATCCGTGACAGCAAACCCGTCTGCACGACGATCCGGGAACTCGACCCCAACAATCTGCTTGTCGTTTGCCGAACAACGACGGGCAAGACCGGCTACGATCTCGCGACTTACATGATCGCGCAGGGATGGGGCTTTGCCGCGGTCAGCTCGACCGGCGAACTCGCCGTACCGGGTTACCGGATTGTCGAGCAAGGCGCACGCGAAGCGCGGGAAGGACTCTGGGCCTATTCCGATCTTCCGCACCCCGCCTCTATCCTTCTCGGACAGGGCAAACAGCAATCGCCAAAAAATGTAGCCGGTGAGCAATGAAACTTCTCAGCGGCACCGCGATCGTCATCACGCTTGGCGCCCTATGGCCGGCAAGCGCGCAGACGTCGACGGATAGTGCGCTGCCGAAGCAAATCTACGGACGCGTGCAGGTGCTCGACGGTTCGACCATTGAATTCATCAAGCCCAGGAAGATCGTCCGTCTTGCAGGCTTCCTTGCGCCTCGCCTCGACCAGCTTGCTACGACTGACAGTGTCGAATGGCCCCCCGGTCAGGTGGCCCGCGCCTGGTTGATCCTTCGAACGCTGCAACACGACGTAAATTGTGCATCCGTAACGACCGATGCGAATGGCACCATTCTCGCACATTGCTTCGTAGAAGAAACCAATCTGGCTGCAACGGCGATCGCCGAAGGTATCGGATATGCGTTCAATTTTCCTGGGGAGCCGCAGGTTCCAGCTTATTTCGATATCGAACGTCGCGCACGAGGCCTGGGTTTTGGCATATGGTCCGATCCGAAGCTTCCCCCGCCATGGAACCTCAAGCCTGACCATGCGGCGGCTCCCGCAGCGGGGTCGACGTCAGAAGAAACCCCGGACCCCGGCCTCCCCCTTCCTCCGCCCGCTCCAGCGTCACCAGACAATTCCCCCTGAGGTTAAGATGAGAAAGCTATTCTTCACGTTCCTGATCGCTGGCTGCGGCCTGACCATGGTTTCGCCGGCGATGTCGCAGCCTACTCAACCCACCACCGTCGACCCGGATCAGTGCGGCGCCGGCGGCATGGGCTGTACGCCCGCCGAAGTGCAGAAGTGGATGGACAAGGGCAACGAGCTCGCAAATCTCTCCAGCGCCGATCTCAGCCAGTACGCGTATGCGTGCGCCAAACATCCGGACTGGAAGCACGATTGCGAGACCGACCCTGGCAAGGTTCTGCGCCGCCTCGGCATCACCGACTATCAATGACGGGCTATCTTCCATGCACCAGACGGCTGCCCTAAGTCTCACGGCATTTGTTTCGCGGGTGGTTGGCGGTGCTGGCGGGTACGCCTATACGAATTTGATCCATGCCAGCGAGGTTGCGGATCTCACCCGCCAGAATGCCACCTTGCAAAAGGAAGTCGACGAATCCGAAGCGGCCGCCAAGCTTAAAATACCGTCGGACGAGGAAGCGCTGGCCGCAATCGGGGTCGGAACAAGAACTGCCCAAAATCGTACGCTAAGGGCGAACGTAGCGAGAACCCGAGTGTGATATCGGCCGTATTGCACTTGATGTCTGTGGATGGCGTAGCCAAGGCTGACTTACGCGTCGCCC
>JAFKFE010000642.1 GCA_017308345.1 Alphaproteobacteria bacterium
GCTTGTCCCTGAAGAACTGGTCGAGCTCCTTGGGGTCGGAGATCTTGAAGGTGTTGGAGGCGCCTGAGCCCGTGTCCGGCTTGACAACCACCGGGTAGCCGACACGGCGGATGAAGGTCATGGCGCCAGCGCGGTCGGAGCATTTGCGCTGCGGAATGGTCTCGACGCCGCTCTTGCGGAAGAAGGCGCGCATCCGGCTTTTCCGCTTCAGGTTCTTCACGAAATCGACCTTGGTGCCGAAGATGTTGAAGTCGGTGCGGATGTTGGCCTCGAGCTCCAGCCAATGCTCGTTGAGCGACTCGAAGCGGTCGATGCGCCCCCATTTGTGGATGAAGTGCCCCATCGCCCGGAACACGGCGTCGTAATTTTCCATGTCGGCGATGCGGTAATATTCCGAAAGCGCCGCCTTCAGCCTCCCGTTCAAGGTCTCGTAAGGCGAATCGCCGATGCCGAGCACGGTGGCGCCGGCCTTCTTCAGCCGGTCGCAAAACTCGGTTCCATTCGCTGGAAAATGCGGCGAGAAGAACACGAAATTCATGGACCGCCCCTCCCCGGAGCTTCGCTCGGTGGTGAAGTCTGTCCCATTTGCGCGGCGCGGGGAAGACCATCCGCATCGGCGATGATAGTAGACGCCGCGCATTCATCCACGCGTCCCGCTTGCCTCCGCCGGGCCGCTCCTGTAAGAGAGCCGCCATGACCACGCGCGTCCGCACCGTCGCTTCCTCTCGCACCGGCTTCGCCGGCGAGACCGCGCGCGCGCTCGCTTCGACCCTGCTTCTTCTCGGCCTTATCGGCGATCGCCGGGTTCGCTGAAGGAGCGCCCGGCGGTCGATACCCGCCGCCTCAGGCGCAAGCTCCTTGGCAAGGTCACATCAAGCGAACGAAATACTGGTAGAGGCGACGCTCGCCATCAATCCGCCCAAAGGCGAACCTGCGAGCCGCCCGGAGAAGAGACGATGAACGCACGAGAAGAGATCCGCGCCGGCGAGGCTGACAGCCGGAAGCACGTGGCCGGCCACATGCCGGATGCAGTACGCAAATATCAACCCTACCCCATTGTCGGCCTGACCGACCGCACCTGGCCGAACAAGGTCATCGACAAGGCACCGATCTGGTGCTCGGTCGACCTGCGCGACGGCAACCAGGCGCTGATCGATCCGATGGGCCATGAACGCAAGGCGCGCATGTTCGCGCTGCTTCTCGACATGGGCTTCAAGGAAATCGAGATCGGCTTCCCTTCCGCCTCGCAGACGGATTTCGACTTTGCCCGCTGGTGCATCGAGGAAGGCGGCGTGCCCAAGGACGTGTCGCTTCAGGTGCTGGTGCAGTGCCGGCCCGAACTGATCACCCGCACTTTCGAGGCGCTTAAGGGCGCGCATCGCCCGATCGTGCATTTCTACAATTCGACCAGCGAGCTGCAGCGCCGCGTGGTCTTCGAAAAAGACGTCGCCGGCATCAAGCGCATCGCCACCGACGCCGCCAAGATGATCACCGACATGGCGGCCAAGGCCGGCGGCGGCTATCGCTTCGAATACTCGCCGGAGAGTTTCACCGGCACCGAGCTCGAGGTCGCGCTGGAGATCTGCAACGCCGTCATCGAGATCGTGAAGCCGACGGTCGACAACAAGCTGATCATCAACCTGCCCTCGACGGTCGAGATGTCCACGCCCAACATCTATGCCGACCGCATCGAGTGGATGTGCCGCAATCTCGACAACCGCGAGAACCTGATCATCTCGCTGCATCCGCACAACGACCGCGGCACCGGCGTCGCCACCACCGAGCTCGGCCTGATGGCCGGCGCCGACCGCGTCG
>JAFKFE010000643.1 GCA_017308345.1 Alphaproteobacteria bacterium
GCGATCAGGCGCCTTCCGCAGGACGATTTGGTCCTGTCCGAGTGGATTAACTCGTCGATCTTATCGAAGACCATCAGGTCATCGATCGTCTTGCCTTCAGGGAAAGGCCCTACCATCCTCTCGAAGCAGACCTTGATGTCCTCCGGGAGCGGAGGCAGCTCAACCTTTCCAGAGGTTGCGCACCCGGTCAGCATCATCACCGTCAAAACAGAGAGTGCGCTTCTTCGGAACGATCGCATCCCGTTGCTCCTTTGCGTTCTTTTCGTAGTGGGCGAGCTTGCCGGCATCGACCACAGCCTGGCTGGAGTCGGCTTCGAGGATCGCGACGTTGGTCTGAAGCTGGGTCACCTGCTTCTTGAGCGAGGCCACCTGGGCCGCGTTCTCGTATTTCATCCAGCCGTAGCCGAAGCCGACCAGGAATGCGGCTGCAACGATGGCGGCGCGGAGGAGCAGAAGGGAAAGCCAGGGCGGCATCAGATCACCATCCAGATGATTGCGGAGATGGCGAGGACCGCGACCAGCGCGGCTCCCGCGTATTCCTCGATCAGGGCTTCAAGGATCTGCTGCATCAGCGCTGATCCTTCTTCGGCAGGCCGCTCAGGCAGACCTCACCTTCACCCTTGCGCTGCTTGTCGCCCATGCCACGGCGCTTCTTCAGACCCTCGACCTCATGGCCGCCGGACTTGATGAAGACGAGCTGCGCGCGGCAGGCGTCAGCGTATTGACCCTTGCCGACGAAACCGGCGGTCTTGGACTTAATCTGCCGGCCGGCGCCGAAATTGTAGGCACCGGAGAGCATGGAGGCCTGGACCGAGTCCGGCGCGACGGCATAGCCCTTCACGCCGTCGACCAGCGGGAGGTAATAGTCGTGGATCACGCGCTTGATCAGAAGCGCATCGCAGTAGGCCTTGGTGACGACCATGCCGGGCTTCACCGGCTTGCCGTCGATCAGCGTGTCGCCGTAGCAGATGTCATAGCGTTTCGAGAACTTGTCCCAGTGCGACTTCAACACCAGGCCTTCCCAGGGGATGATCAGGTGGTCGACGGCGAGCCGGACGGCCGGAGGGATCTTGCCCGCGGCGATCTGCTGGTGGATGAGCTTCTCGGGCGTGAGCGCCGGCGCCACGACGGCCGGCCGGACCATCTGCACGATGGGCTTGGGCTGATCGGGGAGCGGAGCCGGCTGCTGCCAGTAGGTCCAGCCAGAGGCGGCGGCGAAGGCAAGCGCGCCGACGACGGCCTGCGCGCCACGCTTCGAGGGGGAGATGCTAATCTTGGCCATCGCGGAAGACTTTCTGGCTGACGAAGACGTTGGAGATGAAGGCGCCAAACACGACCAGGCCGGTGACGATGCCCATCACCTGCGGTGAGAGCGTCAGGAAGGCCGGCAGATAGGGAAGCATGGCCTGGGCGGCGGCCAGGGCCGCGGCGAGCCCGAGGAAGCGCACGCTCCAGGCGTAACGCAGCTTCTTCTTCCAATCAGGGTGTAGCCACTGTTTCATGGCCCCTATATGGGGCCGGAGCCGGCTGGTGTTCGGCCAGCCGTGCTGCGCTGTGCATCACTGCTTGTTGGGGGTGTTGTCCTGCTTGTACTGGACGTTGCCCACGGCGATCGTCAGCTTGGTGATCTCGCCGGTCATGGCTTCGACTTTGTCCAGGATCAGCTTGAAGTCCTGGCGGTTCTGCTGGTTGGAGGAGTCGATCTGGGCCTTAAGCTGGGCCACCTGGGTGTCGACCTTGCGGCCGTTTTCACCCGCGAGCATGTCGGCCAGCTTGCGCAGGCGCTCGCCATTGCGCGCCACCAGGA
>JAFKFE010000644.1 GCA_017308345.1 Alphaproteobacteria bacterium
CCACATCCCCCCAAGCCTCACAAGCCGCAATGCAAGATCGCGCCCGGCTTCCCCTGCAAGTGAGGTCGGACAAGATCTGACGCTGGAGCAATTCCAGGAAGTCCGAGCGGTTGGGCTCGGCGACTTCGCGTCGCCTTCCGTCCGGAGTTGCGTCGAACAGGGAAGTTGCGCGGTTCGCCGTTAGACGGTGAACCGCCCTATCGAAATGCCCCGCCTGCTGGCGCGGTCGGGGCATCTTTCATGTCAGGCGGCAATCCTTTACTGGCCGCCGACGTCGAAGCGCAGCCGCTTGGCCGAGTCGATCGACTTGTGCGCCCGTACCTGCTCCAGCACTTTTTCCGGGAACGGCGCGTCGAGATAGAGCAGCGCGATCGCATCGCCGCCCGGCCGGTCGCGGCCGAGCTGGAAGTTGGCGATGTTGACGCCGTTCTCGCCGCACAGCGTGCCGAGCAGGCCGATGATGCCGGGCGCGTCGGCATTGGTCGTGTAGAGCATGTGCTGGCCGACCTCGGCGTCGAGATTGATGCCCTTGATCTGGATGAAGCGCGGCTTGCCGTCGGAGAAGCAGGTGCCGGCGATCGAACGCGTCATGTGCTCGGTCTTGACGGTGAGCTTGATATAGCCGTCGAACACGCCCGACTTGTCGCGCTTGACCTCGGCGACGATGATGCCGCGCTCCTTCACCATGATCGGCGCCGACACCATGTTGACGTCCGAGACCTGCGGCCGGATCAGGCCGGCAAGGGCCGCGCTCACCAGCGCGCGCGTGTTCATCGTCGCGGTCGAGCCGTCGAACAGGATCTCGACCTCCTTGATCGGATCCTCGGTGACCTGGCCGACGAACGCGCCGAGCACTTCGGCGAGCTTGACGAAAGGCTTGAGCCGCGGCGCTTCCTCGGCGGTGATCGAGGGCATGTTGATGGCGTTGGAAACAGCGCCCTTGATCAGATAGTCGGACATCTGCTCGGCCACTTGCAGGGCGACGTTCTCCTGCGCCTCGGCGGTCGAGGCGCCGAGATGCGGCGTCGCCACCACGTTCTCCATGCCGAACAGTTCGTTCTTCTCGGCCGGTTCGACCTCGAACACGTCGATGCCGGCGCCCGCCACCTTGCCGCTCTTCAGCGCCGCCACCAGATCGGCTTCGACGATGAGGCCGCCTCGCGCGCAATTGATGATGCGCACGCCGTTCTTCATCTTGGCGATCGCGGCCTTGTCGATGATGTTGCGCGTCTTGTCGGTCAGCGGGGTATGCAGCGTGATGAAGTCGGCGCGGGCGAAGAGCTCGTCGAGTTCGACCTTTTCGACGCCGAGTTCCTCGGCCCTGCTGTCCGACAGGAACGGGTCGAAGGCGATCACATGCATCTTCAGCCCGACCCCGCGCGTGGCGACGATCGAGCCGATATTGCCGCAGCCGATGACGCCCAGCGTCTTGCCGGTGATCTCGACACCCATGAAGCGGTTCTTTTCCCACTTGCCGGCATGGGTCGAGGCATTGGCCTCCGGTATCTGCCGCGCCAGCGCGAAGATCATCGCCACCGCATGCTCGGCCGTGGTGATCGAATTACCGAAGGGCGTGTTCATCACGATGATGCCCTTGCGGCTGGCGGCCGGGATATCGACATTGTCGACGCCGATGCCGGCGCGGCCGACGACCCTGAGCCTGGTTGCCGCATTGATCAGCTTCTCGGTGACCTTGGTCGCCGAGCGGATGGCGAGGCCGTCATACTGGCCGATGACTTCGAGCAGCTTTTCCTTGTCCTTGCCGAGGTCGGGCAAATAGTCGACTTCGATGCCGCGGTCCTTGAA
>JAFKFE010000645.1 GCA_017308345.1 Alphaproteobacteria bacterium
ATCGACCGCCACATGACCGCCAAGGCGCTCGGTTTTCGCGAGCCGACGCGAAATTCCCTCGACAGCGTGTCCGACCGCGACTTCGCGCTCGAGTTCCTGAGCCTCGCCGCGATCTGCGCAACGCATCTGTCGAGGCTCGCCGAGGAGATCATCATCTGGTCGACGCCCCAATTCGGCTTCATCCGCCTGTCGGATTCGTTCTCCACCGGCTCCTCGATCATGCCGCAGAAGAAGAACCCGGACGCCGCCGAGCTGGTGCGTGGCAAGACCGGACGCGTCAACGGCCATCTCGTCGGCCTTTTGACTGTGATGAAGGGCATGCCGCTGACCTATGGCAAGGACATGCAGGAGGACAAGGAAGCGGTCTTCGACGCCGCCGAGACGCTCGACCTGATGCTGGCGGCGACCACCGGCATGGTGCGCGACATGACCGTCAACGCCGCCGCCATGAAGAAGGCCGCCGGCGCCGGTTATGCCACCGCGACCGACCTTGCCGACTGGCTGGTGCGCAATCTTAGCCTGCCCTTCCGCGAGGCGCACCATGTCACCGGCCGCGCCGTGGCGCTCGCCGAGGAGAAGAAGGTCGCCCTGGAGAAGCTCTCGCTGGACGATCTGCGTTCGATCCATCCCGGCATCACCGGTGATATCTTCTCCGTGCTTGCCGTGCAGAATTCGGTGAAGAGCCGCACGAGTTTCGGCGGCACCGCGCCGTCGGAAGTGCGAAAGCAGATCCGCTACTGGAAAAAGCGGCTCGCCAAGTCTTAACTCGCGAGCCTTGAATTGCCGGGGATGCAAAGCGCCGAAAACTCGGCTAAAAGCGGCGGCACAGGAAACAGTTTCGAACGGATGGATCGATGACCCGTAGCAGGATTTTGGTGACGCTCGCGCTGCTGGCGGCGGTTGTCACCGTCACGGCCTGCGGCAGGAAGACCGGGCTCGACACGCCCTATGAGGCGGCGGAGCAGGCGCGCAAGGATGCCGAACGCGCCAAGCAGCCGGTGCCGCCCGAACCGGAGAAACCGGTCAAGGACAGGAAGTTCATCCTCGATCCCCTGCTATAGAGCCGGCGGGATCGTTCGATCCCATCGTGCTCCAACTTTCCGGAATCAACCCTCGTGAACCATTTCGATTACCGCGACGGCGTGCTCCATGCCGAGGACGTCGCCATCCCCGATATCGCAGCCGAGGTCGGCACGCCCTTCTACTGCTATTCGACGGCCACGCTGACCCGGCATTTCCGCGTCTTCAGGCAAGCTTTCGCCGGCCTCGACGCGCTGGTCTGCTACGCCATGAAGGCGAACTCCAACCAGGCCGTGCTGAGGACGCTGGCCAGGCAGGGCGCCGGCGCCGACGTCGTCTCGGAAGGCGAGTTGCGCCGCGCTTTGGCCGCCGGCATTCCGGCCAGCAAGATCCTGTTTTCCGGCGTCGGCAAGACCGCGCGCGAGATGGATTTCGCGCTTTCCGCCGGCATCCTCTGCTTCAACGTCGAATCCGAGCCTGAGCTGGAACTGCTGTCGGCGCGGGCCGTCGCGCTCGGCAAAGTGGCGCCTGTCTCGCTGCGCATCAATCCGGATGTCGACGCCAAGACGCACAAGAAGATCTCGACCGGCAAGGCCGAGAACAAGTTCGGCATTCCATGGCAGCGCGCGCGGGCGGTCTATGCGCGCGCGGCTGAGTTGCCCGGGATCAGGGTGACCGGCATCGACACCCATATCGGCAGCCAGATCACCGAGTTGCAGCCTTTCGACGATGCCTTCGCGCTGCTCGCCGAGCTGGTCGGCGCGCTGCGCGCCGACGGGCATCCG
>JAFKFE010000646.1 GCA_017308345.1 Alphaproteobacteria bacterium
CATGGGGCGGTGTAACCTTACGTCGACGTAAACGGGAGGTTGCGATGCTGCAGACAAGACAGAACGCGCTCGGCGCCCGGTTCGAGCTGCAGTGCCGGGCCTTCGAGAAGGAGCCCTTCCCAGGCATCGAGGTCCGCAAGGATCGCCTCAAGCGCCTCCTTGCGCTCACCGAAGAGCACGAGGGCGAGATCTGCGAGGCGATCGACAGCGATTTTTCCGCCCGCGCGGCGCAGGAAACGCGGCTTGCCGAATTGTTCGTCGTGCGCGCCGGCGTCAGGCATGCGCTGTCGCATCTCGGCGCCTGGATGCGCGAGCGCCGCGTCGCCACCAGCCTGCCGTTCATGCCCGGCCGCAACCGCCTGTTGCCGCAGCCGCTCGGGGTGGTCGGCATCGTCTCGCCCTGGAACTATCCGTTCCAGCTCGCCATCGCCCCGGCGACGGCGGCACTCGCGGCCGGCAACCGCGTCATGATCAAGCCGTCGGAGCTGACGCCGAAATTTTCGGACCTGCTCGCCAGCTTGGTCGAGAAATATTTCGCCGCCGATGAGGTCGCTGTGATGGTCGGCGACGCGGAGGTCGGCAAGGCGTTCGTGTCCTTGCCGTTCGACCATCTCCTGTTCACCGGCTCGACCGCCGTCGGCCGACAGGTGGCACTGGCCGCCGCTGCCAATCTGACGCCGGTGACGCTCGAGCTCGGCGGCAAGTCGCCGGCGATCTTCGATCCGTCCTGCGATCTCGACGCGGCGGTCGCCAGCGTCGCCTATGGCAAGCTGCTCAATGCCGGCCAGACCTGCATCGCGCCGGACTACCTGATGGTGCCGCAAGGCCAGGGCGCGGCGATCGCTGCCAAGTTCGCCGCGGCAATCGCGAAGCTCTATCCGCGCCTAGGCGACAATCGCGACTATACGGCGATCGTCAGCGAGCGGCATCACCGGCGGTTGAGCGGCATGGTCGCCGAGGCCCGCGACAGCGGCGCCGACATCACCGAGGTCAATCCCGCGAACGAGAAGCTCGGCGTCACCGACCGCAAGATGGCGCCGGTGCTGGTGCGCAATGCGGGCGAGAACCTGCGGCTGATGCGCGAGGAGATCTTCGGGCCTGTGCTGCCGATCGTCGAATATGGCTCGGTGGACGAGGCCATCGAGCATGTAAACCGGGGCGAGCGTCCGCTGGCGCTCTACTGGTTCGGCAGCGACAGCGCCAACCGGCAAAGGGTCATGCACGAAACCGTGGCCGGCGGCGTCACGATCAATGACTGCATGATGCATCTGGTGCAGGAGCGGCAGCCCTTCGGCGGCGTCGGCGAGAGCGGCACCGGCGCCTATCACGGCGAATGGGGGTTCCGCACCTTCAGCAAGGAAAAGCCGATCTTCATCCAGTCGAAGCTCAGCGCCGGCGGCCTGCTGCGCCCACCCTATGGCAGGACGTTCGAGCGAATCTTCCGGTTGCTCAACCTCATCACTTGACGGCTTCAACCGGACCATGGTGGGGCGTGAGCGCGCTCCAACCGGGCGATTGTCACCGCTTGCGCAAGATTTTTCGCATCATGCTGACGGCTGTTGCCAATAACCTTGGGGAACCTGTCCGCGCGCCCGCAAAAGCGCCAGCCGGCGTGCAGAAAAGCCCGCATTTGTCGAGGTGTAGCGTTGCAGGCCGCAATGTTCCCGCAACTTTTCCGACTATATTGCGCCGCAACTTTCAGGTAGAAGCGCGCGTCCGCCGATCACGGCAAATTGAACCAGGCCCCGCGCGCCCCCATATCGACCGCGCGCCCGAAGTCGGAAGCGCCGACCTCGCCAGGTCC
>JAFKFE010000647.1 GCA_017308345.1 Alphaproteobacteria bacterium
GGCACGGTCGTTGATCAGGCGAACGACTTTGTCGAAGAAGCGATGATGGTTGCCAAGCACGGTCAACGAATCGGTAAAGGCCAGATCCGTGTTTTCCCTGCCTGGCTGACCGGTGCCAAACGTCGTTTGCATCATGCCTCTGTTCTGATGTCGGTATTTGCGGCCAGACTGGCAGCAAAGCGTTTAGGAAAAGTATCGCGAAATCGATTTTCCGTCGTCCGGGATTTGCTTGCGCCGCCAGCGGCGGTTCAGCCTTGGACAAGGAACGCCGACGCTCTCCCAAATATTCGTTTATGCGTAATTTCTAATGGAAATATCGAATACTCTTTCCGGGGCTTGGCTTCCGGTTGTGCGATCGCGCGCGGCAAACCGCTTCGCGCTTCGCTTTAGCCGGCTTGCCTGACGCGATAGAGTTCGATCGGACCGCCCTTCTCGCCGACTGGCTCGAGCCAATCCGGCACGTTGCCGCGCAGCAGGCCGGCAAGAAAGCCCTGCGGCGCCTTCCGGGTCAGGATCCGGCTCTCGGCATTGCCGGGGCAGACGGCGACGAGGCCGACACGATGCGCCTCGACGATCCGCCGCGCGTCGTCGGCCGAGCCGAGAAAGGCGTCCAGCGCCAGGAGATTGCCGGCGACGTTGCGGTGATAGGGACCGGCGAAGACGCGGTGGCCGCTGTAAGCGAGGACCGGCGCTCCGAGATTGGAGACCGTCAGCACGGTGGTATCGGCCATGGCGCCAAGCGGCGAGAAGCTGGCCTTCTTCTCGCAGGTCTTGTCCGTCGCGGCGTCGTTGACGGCCTTGCCTTTCTCGAACGCCACCGAGGCGGCGGCGGCGACGCCGGTCCAGACCGGGTTGATCGAGACCAGCCAGACAGCCGCAAGGCGCAGCGCGACGCCGGGCGAAGAGCTGGTTTCGGCCCGCGCCCGCCATTTCGCGATCCAGGCCGACAGCGGGATGACCGCGAAGGCGATCGAGAAGGTGGTGCCGCGCACCTGCCAGGCGCCGACCACGAAGGCGACGGCGAGCAGCGCGGCGACCAGGCTGTCCTGCCGCCGCCAGCCGCCGCGGCGCAAGCGCCGCGCCATCAGGACGATCGCGACCAGCGGCGTCGCGTAACGCGCCGCCACGCGCGCCGGATCGTGGACAAGCAGCGTGAACAGCGACTGGGCCTCGTCGATATGGTCGAGCCACAGTTCCTTGAGGCGCGGGTCGAGGTTGGCGTAAGGCGCGGCGAGGCATTGCGGGAACAGCACCGCCACGATCGCGCCGAGGACGACGCCCAGCGCGGCAAGCGAGGCCAGCCTGCGCCGCCAGCGGGCGGTGGCGGACTCGACGGAGGCGATTGCCGCCAAACCGACGCCGGCGATGGCGGCGACGACGAACTGCGCGACCGAAAAGGCGTCGCACTGCGCCGCGCCCCATGCGGAAGGCTGGATGGTGACGACGAAGACAAGCGCCGAGACGCCGGCGAAGCCGAGGCCGAAATCCCGGGCGACCGCGCGCTCGCCGGCCGCATCGGCGACGAAGAGCAGCGACACGCAAAGGCCGATGGCGGCGACGTAAGGCACGGTTTCCATGCCGACTGCGAGCGTCAGCGCGGCACAGAGGCCGGACAGCAGCGCGGCCCAGCGCCGGGCGGGCGCCTCGAGCAGCAAAGCGAGGCTCGCCATGGTGAGCATCAGCTGGACGTTGTGGTGGTCGAGCGCGCCGGGATCGTAGATGCCGATGAAATAATAACCGGCGCCGCCGATCAGGATAGCGGGCAGCACCGCGGCGCCGCCGCCGCACGCGCGCGCGCGCCACGTCCTCGGCGAGCGGCCTGCTGCCGGTGAGCGCGGAAGCGGCAAGGATGATGGCGGCGATCGGCGCGTCGACCAGCCTCGACCAGTGCATGACGAAGCCGCCTTCCAGACCCATGCGATACTGATGCAGGTCGAACCAGCCCTGGCCGGCCAGCAGGTCGCGGACCTCGACGAGGCGCAACAGATTGTCGTTGTCGCCGCCGGCATCGGTCAGTTGGCCAAAGCCGGCCCACGCGTCGACGGCGAAGGCGAGCAGAGCGGCAAGCAGCGCCAGCAAGAGGTCGGACTTCCAGGTGGCGGCGCCGTTCTCGGCTGTGCCCATTGCCGTGGCCTTCGAAGGGAGAGGATCGGTTTAAACCTAGCCTTAACGGCTTCAAT
The DNA here is from genome assembly GCA_017308345.1 of Alphaproteobacteria bacterium. GTDB lineage: Bacteria > Pseudomonadota > Alphaproteobacteria > Rhizobiales > Rhizobiaceae > Mesorhizobium. The sequence goes on from JAFKFE010000647.1 coordinate 2,181, forward strand.
AAATAGTAAAACGGCTCGATGGGGCCGGCATGGGACGGCCGGAGGCTGGGTGTCGGGCGCCGGAGACAGACATGCCGCATGCAGTCCGCCACGAGCCGGTCATCGCCGTGCTCCTGCCTTGCTACAACGAGGAGCTCACGATCGCCGATGTCGTGCGGCGCTTCCGCGAGACGCTGCCTTCGGCGGCGATCTATGTCTACGACAACAATTCCAAGGATCTCACGGCGCTGAAAGCCCGCGCCGCCGGCGCAATCGTCGTGCGCGAGCCGCGCCAGGGCAAAGGCAATGTGGTGCGGCGCATGTTCGCCGACATCGACGCCGACATCTATGTGATGGCCGACGGCGACGGCACCTACGCGCCGGAGGATGCGCCGCAGCTGATCAACGTGCTGCGGACCGAGCGTTCGGACATGGTGGTGGGCACCAGGCGCGGCGTGACCGACGATGCCGGCCGCAACGGCCACGCCTTCGGCAACCGCATCTTCAACCGGCTCTACAAGGGTCTGTTCGGCACCGATTTCACCGATATCTTCTCCGGTTACCGGGTCTTTTCCCGCCGCTTCGTCAAGAGCTTCCCGGCCGTGTCCGGCGGCTTCGAGATCGAGACGGAGATGTCGGTGCATGCCTCGCAGCTCAAGCTGCCGGTGAGCGAGATGGCGCTCGACTACGGCCGCCGCCCGGAAGGCTCGTCCTCGAAACTGTCGACGTTCCGCGATGGCGCCAGGATCCTGTGGATGTTCGCCATGCTGGTGAAGGAAACGCAGCCGTTGCGCTTCTTCGGCACCTTCGCGCTGTTCTTCCTGGCCGCCAGCATCGGCCTGATGATCCCGGTGCTCATCGAATTCGCGGAGACGGGACTGGTGCCGCGCATGCCGACCTGGGTGCTGTCGATCGGCATGCTGCTTCTGTCGATGCTCGCCATGATGACCGGGCTGATCCTCGACTCGGTGTCGCGCGGGCGGGCCGAGCAGAAGCGGATCTTCTACCTGTCGATTTCCTCCAGCCGCGCCGAGCGCCCGGCATCCGGACAGGCCTTGCCGAAGAGCGAGCCGGGCAAGGCCCCAAGAGCGGCCTAGTGGGCGGCATGGCGGGCCGCCTTTTCCGCTTCGCCCTTGCCGGCGGCATCGGCTTCCTCGCCGACGCGGCGGCGCTGTGGCTGCTGCTTTCCACCACGCCGCTCGGCCCGCTCCCGGCGCGCGTGCTGTCGATC
>JAFKFE010000648.1 GCA_017308345.1 Alphaproteobacteria bacterium
CGCTATAGGACGTTGGTTTAAGAGCAGCATCCGAGGCTCGGCCGCGCGGCGGCCGAACCAGAAAACTGTCTTTCTTTTTTCGCGCAATTCCGGACGGGAACCGCGGTTCGCACTTTTCCTGGAATTGCTCCAGCCAGGCGCCAGGATCAGTTGGCGGCGGCCTTCGGCTTGGACGAGCCGATCATCTTCCAGTTCTTGTAGAAGACGGAATTGATGCGCTCCACGCTGACCGACACAACGGAGAGAAGGCCCGCGATCAGCCCCGGGAATGGAGACGGGCGGATGATGTCGACGAAGACGCAGTAGCGACGGCCGTCATACTCGTTGACCGAGCGGTGGAACAGCGTGTCGTCGAAGATGAACAGCGGATTGTCGTACCAGTAGTTCTTCTTGCTGCCGCACTGCACGAATATCTCGGCCTGCACCGGGATCAGATTGTAGAGGATGCGCAGGCTGAGCCGAAGCGGACCGAAATGCCAGGACGTGGATTCGCGCTTGCTGAAAACGGACACGGCGATCGTCTTGATGTATTTGTAATCCTTGTTGAATTCGGGAACGTTGTCGATCCTGTGCTTGCCGTACCACTGGTAGACATACATGCCGCGCCGGCCGGCGCCGAAATTGGCATCGATGTCGGCGATGATCTCGTCCTTGCGCGCCTTGAAGACGCCCAGGACCTCGTTGATCTCGCGCTGATAATCCTCCGGGAACTGCTCGGGCTTCCAGACGCCGGGGTTGCGGTAGCAGAGAAGGTCGACGATCAGGTTGAACGGCGACAGCAGCCAGGTGAACAGGCCGTTGCCGAGGAAATAGCGGTCGAACAGCTTCCAGTTCTTCTGGTCGTTGCGCATGACGTCGATCAGGCCGCAGACGACCCAGATCGTGGTCAGGATCGGGATGAAGTAGAGGGCGAGCGCGAGAATCACGACCGCGATGGCAGCCTTGCGGAGCGTCTTGACGGTTTTCTTTTTCATTGTCATTCGCGCGGGGAGCGCGATCCTGTTCCATGAGCCAAAATCACGGCGACCCCCGCCAGCCGTGCGCCTTGATAGGATTTTTCGTTTCCCGGCACAATGCCGGCTGGGTCTCCATGGCCGGTCTGTCCAGATATTTGAAGAGTCTTCCAGTCCACTTATTCTCAACGCACGGCCGGCAAGCCGAGCTCGTCCCATCTTTCCCTGGGAATCGGATCGCCGACCAGGAATTCGAAGCCGATGACGCTTTCGCCGTCCCCGCCCAACTCGCAATTGAATTTCAGCCCGTACCAGGCCCCGCGGCTGCGAAAGGCCGCGCCCTGCGCCTTGATCGCCGTGCCCTTGATCTTCTCTTCGGCGGTCGCGTAGGGCACGACGCGTTCCGGCCGAAAGTCGGTCCGCCATTTGCGGATTTGGTCGAGAGCCTCGAGATTGCACAATTGCACCATGCGCTCGTCGGAGGCGAAGGTGGCGAGATCGGCGCGTGCCTGCCGGCTGCGCGGATCGGCGAGTGTCTTGCCCGACAGCATTTCGGTGGCGCGAACCATGGCGGGCTTGGCTGGGGGCTGAGGGATCGCGGGAGCCGGAGCGGGTGGTGGCCGCTCCTCGGCAGCCGAGGTCGGAGGCGGCCGGGTCGAAGCCTCGAACTGCTGCTGCGTCAGGATGTCGACCGAGACCCGCTCTTCCTCCAGCCGCTTCGGCCGCTTGGGCGGCGGCATCAGCGCCAGCGCCGCGACGAGCAGCACATGCAGCGCGATCGATGTGCCCCATGGCGCGGCTTCGCGGCGAAGCGTGCCGACCGCCGGGCCGCGCAACTCAAC
>JAFKFE010001235.1 GCA_017308345.1 Alphaproteobacteria bacterium
GTGCATCCTGATCGTGTGGAAGTCGCTGGCGTACAACTTGTAACTGTGACCGGGCATGTGGAACTGCCTGGTGCGCTCGAAAAGGTGGGCCTCGCGCTTCCATGTGAAGCCGTCGCCGCCGTTCAGCGGCGTGCGCCACTCGAACTCGTTGTAGACCTTCCCGTATTTCTCGTTGTGGATGTAGACCGAGTTCGACATCACGCCGGACAGCACGGTGGTCTTGAAAGAGTAGCGGTGGTCGTGCGGGTTCACGACTTCCGGCAGCTGGCTCACGTTCCCGTCGAAGAAATACACCTTGCGGGTGTGTTCGGGCGTCCGCTTCACGCAGAGATAGTCGAAGCCTTTGACGTGGAAGTTGCGGAACGAGTGCTGGATCATCTCGTCCATGTTCATAGGCGGATGCTCCTGATTACCGCGTTCGGGTCACGGCGCGGGGCCTCGCGGGTGTAGGTGTAGATGCCGTGGTCGTAGGCAACCATCACCGCCCGGGCGAGGTCGAACTCGGTGTTGTTGTAGCGCTGGTAGGGGAACTCGCCCGAGACCATGCGGGAGAAGTCGTTGAAGCGCACGACGCGCGCCTGCTCGTCGAACACGGCGCGGATGATCTGGCCGTCGCTCTGGTAGAGGCGGCCGGTGTTGAAGGTGAGATCGGTGGTGCTCATGGTGGGTCCTTGTGGGTGTTGGTCCCAACCATCCACGCCCCGGTGCAGGTGCGACACCGAGCCAACATGCGTTGCCGTTAAGTGGATGATTGGAGGACCAACCCAGGAGAGCGATGCACCTGAATGGGAAGGCGTCAGGGCAGCTTGTCAGCCACCCTGTGGAGGTAGTTCGCGACGTCGCGAATGGTGTTGCGGTCAGCCGGCAGCATCACTCGGCCGCGGCCGATCGCGCCCTTGCTGGTCCAGTTCTCGACCACGATGTAATCGTGCACTGGCATGATGCTGATGGCGGTGGCCTCAAAGTAGCCGTTCCGGCCGTGGGCATAGAGCGGGTCCTTGCCCTGGCGGTCGGGGAAGTCGACCTTGAGGGGCGCCGTCATGCCGCGTTCCTCGTGACGTCGAGGACGTAGTCGAGGTGCAAAGGCGGGAGCAGCTCGGCCTCGAGCTGCTTGAACCGATTGCCGTCGACCTCCTCGGAGCGCCAGATCAGGAACCGGGCGAACTGGCAGGGCCGGCAGATGATCACCTGCTCGGTGCGCACCGCGTTGTAGGCCTCGGTCAGGGTCAGGCCGAAGGCGCGCTTGGCCGCCCTGGCGTTGGCGGCGTGGTTCTTGTCGACGTCGCTGAGCTTGAAGCGGACTCGGTCGGTGGGCATGGTCATTCCCTTGATGGTTTCGGCCGTCTCGAAGGCGGCGTCTCGGCGGGGCTGTCGTCCCCAATAGCCGGGGCCCATTTCGAAGGCCTCGGCGTCGATCAGCTTGGCGATCTCAAGATCCATCCTTGGGCCTCGCGTAAGCGGAGGGCGCCTCGTAGGCGCCGCCTGGGGCGATCACGATGGCGACCCCGTTGAAGCCGATCTTGCTCCAACAGGGGCGGAGGTCGGCGTGCTGCAGGGGTGGAGAGACGTCGTGGACGCCGTTGCGGAAGTTCTTCATCCGTAGACACTCTGCTGGTAGGCCAACCGGACGAGGATCGGATCGATGACGATGGGGGTGTCGTGGCGGTCACGCATGACGTTGCCAGCGTGGATGTCGGGGATGAGCCGGAAGTCGACCAGCTGCTCCATGGCCTTGCGGAACCGGCCCTTGTAGTTGCCCGTGTAGGGCTTCTCGCCGGTGATCTTCTTCAGC
>JAFKFE010001236.1 GCA_017308345.1 Alphaproteobacteria bacterium
CATCAAGGAGGCTTTCCAGCAGGATGCCGAAGCCCTTATCGGCGGATGCAGCCTGCTGGTCTACGGCGGCTCGAACGAAATCGGCTGGCTGGAGCGCATCTCGAAGCTGCTCGGTAAGCGGACCTCTTATGGACGGTCTGAGAGCGCCAGCCAGCACGGTTCCAGTCAAGGCCGGAGTGAGACCCCGACCAACCTCCGGAACCTCGACCAGATCGCCGCCATGGCCTTTATGAACTGTATCCTTATTGTGCCGGGAAGGGCGAAGGTTGACGGCTTAAAACCCTTTAAGCTGGTCAAGCGCTTCTGGCGCAAAACCGTGCTGGAGTTTTATCAGTAGCCTTCGCTCCGGTCCTGCTGCTGCTTCTTGCCGGTCGCCTCGTCCAGATCGTCCAGCTCGTGTATCGCGCCGGCAATGTGCAGGATCTGGCGGTATTTCTCCTCGGACAGGTGGCCTTGCTCATAGAGGTCGCGCAGATCCTCAAGCGAGACCTTCTCCATGTTCTTGCGGATGGCGTTGGTGAACAGCCGCTCGGCATAGGCCTGGTTCTTGCCGTTGCTGTAGCGCCTAAGCTGGTTGTTCAGCATCTCCTCCTGGCGGCGGTACTCGGCCTTGGCGTTCTCCCAGCGCTGGACCTGCTGCTGATGCTCCTTGAGAGCCTTGGCGGTCTCCTCCTGGTGGGAGCGGGAACTATACACCCGCAGGGCCGCCTGCTCGGCCTCACGGCGTCCTTGGGACTTCCACTGCCAGCGGCCGACGCCAATGGCGAAGCCCTTCAGCTTGCCGCTGGCCTTCAGGTGGCTCTGGTATTCTGCGTAGGCCGGTCCTATCGCCTGCTTGGCTAGTTCGTTGACGCGGTGGGCGTGGCCCGCCTCGACCGCCGCGGTCTCGAATTCGCGCACGGCGCGGGAGAAGTCCTGCTGGACCCGCAGCAGCTCGGCTTGGGCATTATGCAGGGTCTCCAGTTCCCGGTGAGCCTCCAGCACATTCTCAAGGGGCGTGCCCGGCAATTCCAGTGTGGCCATATCCTCATCGCCGTCGTCGGCGTCCTCTGTTTCCAGAGGCTCGTCGTCCACGGATTCTGCCGGCGGTTCTATTTCGCTATCGGTGCTTAACGGTGCAGGCTCCTGAACGGCCTCAAGGTTGTCGTTCGCAATCTCCTGCTTCCGGAGCGCCTGCGCCTTCTCCTCGGCTGCATCGAAATCGATCCGAGCCTCGATGCCCAGCGCCGCCATGTCGTCGTTCGCCACGTCCTGCCAGAGGCGTTTGAACCGGTGGGTGCTATTGCGCTCCCACGCCTTGGCGACGGTCTTGCCGGTTTCGCGGTGCTGGTCGATCAGGACGAAGTGGCAGTGGGGGTTGTTCTCCTCCCAATGGATCGAGAAATAGAACGGCGCCTGACCGCCCTTGGTGAGCCGAAAGCCGAACTTCTCCACCGCCCGAATCTGACCGGTTAGGTCAAGTTCGCGGGGCAGGGCAAACATGAAGTTTTCGGTCAGGCGACTGTCTTTTCGGACGCGCGCCTCCCGCTCCTCAAGGACGCGTTTGATATGCTGGTAGTTGGGGGTGAGACCCCCACCGGCGCCAATGTAGTGAGTGGCCTTTTGGCGCGTGTTGTAGCGCAGATTGGCTACCGGCGTGTGCGGACGTTCTTGCTTATGCTTCTGAACAGGCCAGTGATAGAAGTACGCGATTGCCACAGGAATATCCTAGCACGGAGCCGCCTGAAGCACTTCGGGTCGCTTGCGACCCATATTGCGCTTCTACTACGGCTCCATCCTATTTTTCACCTGT
>JAFKFE010001237.1 GCA_017308345.1 Alphaproteobacteria bacterium
CGGCGCGATCTTCGCCGCCTCGCAGCGCTTCGTCAGCCCGGAGAGCTTCACGCTCCAGGAATCCGTGCTGATCGTGCTGATGATCGTGATCGGCGGCATCGGCAACATCCTGGGCATCGTCGCGGGCGCGGCGATCCTGATGCTCTTGCCGGAGGTGCTGCGCGAGTTCGCCGAATGGCGCATCCTCTTCCTCGGACTCTTGATGATCTTCCTGATCATCGTGCGCCCGGCGGGAATCGTGCCGCGCAGCTTCGGGCCGGACAAGCTCATCCGGAGGCTCTTCGGCAAATGACGCTCGCCTTCGACAGACTGCGAAAGCAATACGGCCAGGTCGTCGCCATCGACGACGTAACGGCCTCCTTCGCCCCGGGGCTGATCCATGGCGTGATCGGGCCGAACGGCGCCGGCAAGTCGACGCTCATCAACATGACCGCCGGCTCCTACAGCGTGTCGGCGGGATCGATCACGCTCGACGGCAAGCGCCTCGACATGCTCAAGAAATACGAGATCGCCAATTCCGGCGTGGCCCGCACCTACCAGAACATCCGCCTCTTCGATCAGATGACGGTGCTCGAAAACCTCGAAGTGTGCTTCTACCCGGCCGATGTCGGCGGCACATGGAAGGAAGTGATGTGGCCGCCCTACGCCTCGGCCAGGCGCGAAAGACGGCGCGAGAAGTGCATGGAGATCCTGCGTTTCTTCGATCTGCAGGGCTACGCCGAGGCGGAGGCCGGGAGCCTGCCCTATGGCCGGCAGCGCATGCTGGAGATCGCCCGCGCGCTCGTCCCGAATCCGCGCGTGCTGCTGCTCGACGAGCCGGCCGCCGGTCTCAATCATCACGAGACGGCGGAACTGACCGCAAGGCTCGGCGCCCTTCGCCTGCCCGACCGGATCACCATCATCGTCGAGCATGACATGGATCTGGTCATGTCGCTCTGCGACAACATCATCGTCATGCATCACGGCAAGCTGCTGTTCCAGGGCACGCCCGCCGAGGTGCAGGCGAGCCCCGACGTCCAACTCGCCTATCTGGGAACCGCCAATGACATCGACGACATCCGGGCCGCTGCTCAGGATCGCCGGGCTCAGCTCGGGATACGGGCGCGTCGGCGTTCTTGAAGGCATCGACATAGAGGTCGATCCAAATGAGATCGTCGTCGTGCTGGGCCCGAACGGCGCGGGCAAGACGACGCTGCTCAATTCCATCTCCGGCGTCGCGCGGGCGAACGCGGGCACGATCACCTTCGAGGGACGCGACATCACCGGCATGCGGCCGGAGCAGGTCGTGCGCCTCGGCATCACCCATTGTCCGGAAGGCCGCCAGATCTTCCAGCGCCTGACAGTGGAGGAGAACCTGGTCGCCGCCCATATCGGCCGCGCCGGCAAGAGCTTCGAAGCGCTTCGCGCCGAGGCGTTCGATCTCTTCCCGGTGCTCAAGGAACGCCGCAACAGCGTGGCGAGCCGGATGTCGGGCGGACAGCAGCAGATGCTGGCGATCGGCCGCGCGCTGATGGCCGAGCCGAAGCTGCTGATGCTCGACGAACCGTCTCTCGGCCTTGCCCCGAAGATCGTGCACCAGATCTTCCGCATCATCCTCGACCTGTCGCGCAACGGCATCTCCATCCTGCTCGTCGAACAAAACGTCCAGCTCGCGCTCGAATGCGGCGACTACGCCTATCTCTTGAACACGGGCAAAGTGAAACTGCACGGCCCGGCCCAGGAGATGGCCGAGCACTCCGCCCTGAGCGAGCATTATCTCGGCGGCGCCAGCGAGGCGGT
>JAFKFE010001238.1 GCA_017308345.1 Alphaproteobacteria bacterium
GTTTGGTCTGGTCGTCGTCGAGGCCCTGCAGGAAATCGTCCATCTGCGGGTCGATCAGTCCGGCGCGGCGGGCCACGATATACCAGGCGCCGGCGAGGACCAGGTCCGGGTCGGTGCCGATGCCGTCCATATAGAGCTTGGCGAGCCGGTTCTGGGCGGCGACGTTGCCGCCCTGCGCCGCCCGCTTCATCCAGGCAAAACCCGATTTCAGGTCGCGCGGGCCGCCGCGTCCCTCGATCATCCAGGCGGCGAGGTCGACCTGCGCGGTGTCGTAGTTCTGCCTCGCTGCCTGTGCCAGCAGCATGCGGGCCTGGGCGTCGTCATGCGGCTTGCCGCCGGCGCCGTTGGCATAGAGCTGCGCCATCGCATATTGGGCGTCGGCAAGGCCGGTGGCGGCCGCGCGCTCGTAATAGGTGGCGGCCTTCGCAAGGCCGGCGTCGCCCGGATCCCGCTGGACGAGCAACTGCGCGAAGTTGAACTGCGCCAGCCGGTTGCCGGCCTCGGCCGCGGCCTGCATCAGCGCGAAGGCGCCCTTTTCGTCCTTCTTCACATAGCGTCCGTCGAGCTGCATCAGCGCGTATTGGAACTGCGCCTCCGGCACCCCCTGTTCGGCGGCCAGCGCATACCACTTGCCGGCCTCGGCCGGATTGAGCGGCACGCCCAACCCGCGCGACAGGATTTCGGCCACCAGCGTCTCGGCCGCCGGATCGCCGTTCTTGGCGCGCTCCATGGCAAGGTTGTAGGCGGTCTTGTAGAGTCCGCGCTGGAAGGCGCCGTAGGCGGCGTCCGGCTGCTTGGCGCCGAAGCGGTCGGGATTGACGGCGTCGGCCGAGGGCGGCGTCAGGGTGGCCGGCTGCGGCAATGTGTTCTGGATCGGCTTGTCGATATGCGGATCGCCGCCGAACCGGCTCGCATCCGGCGCTCCATTGTCCGGGACGGGTGCGTTGGGCATGGCTGCGTTGGGCGTGGCCGCGTTCGGTGTGCCGTCATCCGGCCGCGGCTGCGGCAGCGGGACGGTCTGAGCCGCCATCGCGGCCTGCGCAAACAAGCCGGCCAGGACAACCAGGGGAAGGACACGCAGGCGCATGTCAGTCCTCGAAGCGCGGCGCGGTCTTATCGAGCAGCGCGTTGGCGGCGGCGACCGCCGCGCGCGGGTCGCGCCCGTCGGCGAAGACGGCGCTGGACAGCGCCACGAACTCGGCGCCGGTCGCGGCCACCGTCTCTACGGAAGCAAGCTCGGAGCCGCCCATGACGATGCAGGGGATCGAGATCATCTCCGCCCACCATTCGCCCAGGGCGAGATTGCGATGATGCGGCTCCGGCTTGTTGTCGTAGCCGAAGCGGCCGAAGAACATGTAGTCGGGCCGCTCCTCGCCGAGCTCCAGCGCTTCGTCGCGGGTCTTGGCGCCGCCGGCGCCGACCATCATCTTGCCGGCCAGGCGCTCGATCGTCTCGGCGAGCTCCCCGGGCTTTACTTCAACATGGATGCCGTCGGCGTGGACGCGACCGGCGACGCGGCTGTCGCCGGCGATGATCACGGCGACGCCGGCACTTTGAGCGATCGGCACGATCCTCTCGGCGAAGGCCTGGAAGGAGGCGTCGTCCATGCCGTTGCCGGGCAGGATCAGCGAGGCGACGTCGCCGCCCTCGAATGCCGCGCAGATATGCTCCGCCGGCACGAGCGGCGGCGCGATCAGCACGATGCGGCAGCGGTTGGGCGGGTTTATATCGTTCATTGGCCTTCGATCCCGGTTTCGCCTATGCCGGGCGAAGATGGT
>JAFKFE010001239.1 GCA_017308345.1 Alphaproteobacteria bacterium
TGGCCTACACGCGCCGCGGCAAGGTCAATCTCAGGAACGCCCGTCACGCCGACGATCCGCGCCCGATCGACGAAGAAAGCGATTGCCCGGCCACGCGCGATTATTCGCGCGCCTATCTGCATCACCTCGTGCGTTCGCAGGAATCGCTCGGCGCGATGCTGCTGACCTGGAACAACCTGTCCTACTATCAGAAGCTGATGCAGGACATCCGCGCGGCCATCGAGGCGCAGGCTTTTGAAACGCGCGCCGCCGAGATCACCGAAGGATGGGCGCGGGGCGATATTCCGGCGCTGTAGAGCATGATCCCGAAAAGCGGAAACCGGTTTTCGGAAAAGATCATGCTCAAACCAAAAGTGCTCAGGCGCTGACCGAGGTCGAAGCGCGCAGGCTGCATCCGGTGATCTTGAAACTGCCGTCCGGCTGCTGCTGCAGCGTATAGACCGCCTCATAATCCTTGCCGTCGGGTCCGACGATCAGGACCTGCTGGATGATCGAACCGGGTCCGGTCTGCTCGACCTTGCCGAAGGAATAGGATTGGGGCTTGCGCACGGGCGCGTAGCCGTTCGTCACCATGTTCATGAAGGTGTCGACGGTCGGAAAGATCTGCTTCACATTCGGCGCGGCGAAACTATAGGCGGCGGCGCCGTCATCGGCGATGAAGGCTTTCAGCTGGCTGTCGATGACCGTCTGCGCGGCCTTGATCTCGGCGTCGCCGGCGAAGGCCAGGGATGCAAGAAATATCGGAACCAGAGCAAGTGCGAACAAAGCGCGGCGCATGGCCTGTCTCCCCGAGGGTCACGTATGAATGCTCAATCTAACATACGCTGGCGGGCATGCAGCGGTTTCAGCGGATGGGAAGATACTTGCGCTTCAGGCAGGGGCTCGCCGGCGCTGGTATTCGGCGGCAAGCCCTGTCGCCGAGGCAAGTCCGTCGCCGAATTGCGGCCAGCCGTCGCCACGGCGCGCGCCGCCTGATGCTTGAAAGCCGGGCGGCAGTCTGCCACAAGGGCCGCTTGATCATGAAGCAGGCTGGCAGGACCGGGCAATGAAGGCGTTTTTCGTGCAGATTAAATGCGACCTGGGCAAAGCCTATGATGTCGCCAGCGCGCTTGCCGATGCCGAGATCGCTTCCGAAATCTACTCGACCGCCGGCAATTACGATCTGCTCGCCAAATTCTACGTCGATGACGAGGAGGATATCGGCCACTTCGTCAATGAGCGGGTGCAGATCCTGCCTGGAATCAAGGACACCTTCACCATCGTCACCTTCCGGGCGTTCTGACCGGCCCGACGATGCCCCGCCGGGAAGCAGCATCTGACCCGGTCTTGCCGCTCGTGCCTTAAAATTAGGCAATTTACATGGAGTGGCCGCCATCGCTTCCTAAATCACCGATTGCGCTTGATTTTCTCCGGCGAGGCCAGTGAAATGGTCTCAGAGGGGAGTACGCGATTGGCAGCGTTCGACGAAATGCTTCCGGAAACATCCGGATTGAGAAGACCTTATGAGGCTTACGATCGCTGGCTGAAGGAGCAGGATCCAGCCAGGCTTACCGAGAAAATGCAGGACGCCGAGCGCGTCTTCCGCAAGACCGGAATCACCTTTGCCGTCTATGGCGAACAGGAAGCGTCCGAGCGGCTGATCCCTTTCGACATCGTGCCGCGTATCCTTGCCGGCCAGGAATGGCGCCGGCTGACGCAAGGCATCGAGCAGCGCGTGCAGGCGCTGAACGCCTTTCTCGACGACATCTACCACCGCCAGGAGATCCTGCGAGCCGGG
>JAFKFE010001240.1 GCA_017308345.1 Alphaproteobacteria bacterium
TGCGCAGCCATCTGCTCTCCGGTGATTGCGCTGCCAATTGTTCCAGCCGATCCCGCGGACCGGCAGAATATCTACTTCAGCCGAAATCGCCCGAAACGCTGAACACTACCAAGATCGCCGCCAGAGAAATCAAAACTGACGGGCAGCCCATTAGATTGACAATCGCCGCCCAAGCGCCTGCGGCCACCCCGCCAATGAAAGAACGCACAATGATCCCATGCCACCTAGGCACCGACCATACTCCCAGCCGGGGATTGATAGGGACCACCTACGATCAAGTTATGATCGAGGAGACATTCTGCCGCGGCAACATAGTCGGACGGCAAATGACACAGTTCGATTTCTCGGGCGAGGTCGGCCGCGAATGCCCGGAACGGCACAAGGTTGATGAAAGGGACACCGATCAGAACGGGTATCGAAAGTTCGAGCGCTTTGGCGATCAGAGCCCTGAACCCACCGCCTTCGACCTCGGTCTTTCCGAATTTACAAAGAACCAGGAGGTCGGTCCGGTCGGATAGTTCCCGTTCAGCGGCTTCGCAGGCACTGAGCAGTCGATCGGTGTTTAAAACACAGCCCCGAGCGTGGGGGCCTCGGTCGTCGGAAATGCCATGGAGCGTGCCTGTTGCGAGATCGCGCAGGTGCATGTCGCATTTCACGCGATCCGGTCTCGGCTCGGTTATTTGGACAAAGCCAGCCAGTCGGATGCCCTGTCCAGCCATGTGGGCAGTAATTTCCCGCAGGAATGCCTCGCACTCCGAGCCGTTTGAATAGACGATTGCAGTAATGGGAAAGTCGGGACGAATGCCCTGCATGAAAGAATCTCCTTCAGTTTGAATTTGCTCGCCGGCCGGCAGGCGCAACTGGATCGGCGTATGCATTGAGACCCGCAAGGCGATGCCCAAGGCCATCGGTTTATCTCCCAAAGCATCCATGGCTGAACGGAAGCACTTCGACGGGCATACCAGGCTCCACCGGCGTTGATGCGCCGGGCACAATCGCGATCGCATCGGCCGACACCATCGGCATCATTCTGTGGGAGCCATCCGGCCCGCTGCGGCTGGCGGTCAATCGCCCCTGCTCGATAGTCAGGAGGACCGGCACCAATTCCGTGCGATCCGCCTTGCGGGAACACATGAAGGCCAGCTCGGCCGTGATGCGCCGCGCCGGCGCCTGTCTCAGGAGGGTTCCGATGATCGGGCGCGCGAAGGCGAGCGCGCCAAAGGCCGCGGCCTGCGGGTTGCCTGGCAATCCGACGAAGCACGCCTCCCTTATCTTGCCGATTGCCAATGGCTTGCCGGGCTTCATCGCCACCTGGACGATATCGAGTTGGCCTCCGGCACGCATTACCGCGTCGCGCACATGGTCCTCCTCACCAACCGACATGCCGGCGGTGGTGATGATCAGATCCGCCGAGCCGGCGCTGTCTTCGAGCACCCGTGCGATGGCCGCGCTGTCGTCGCGAACAGTCGACAACGTGACATCGGTATTCGGCTCCCCGAGCAGGGCAGCGAGAAGCGGCCCGTTGGAGTCAAAGATCGCACCGGATGCAAGCGACCCGCCAGCCGTGCGGAGCTCAGAGCCGGTCGTGACAACGGCGATCCGCACGCGACGGCCAACCGCCACGCGGTCAACTCCGATAGCGGCAAGAAGCGCGACTTCCGGCCAGCCGATCACGCTGCCAGGACGAAGAACGCAGGCACCTTGCCTGACATCCTCGCCGGCCCTGCGAATATTCGCGCCCGGCGCCATGTCGACCACGTCATGGACCGGCGA